>NZ_JBVVOT010000020.1:0-128671 GCF_055807455.1 Bradyrhizobium sp. Kon58 | reverse complement strand
TCGCCGACATAGGACGAGATCATCTTCTTGATCTGGCGGGTTTCGAGCAGGCGGCTGAGGCCAATGCCGTCGACGCCGGCATTGTTCGAGACCACGGTCAGGTCCTTGACGCCGGAGTCGCGGATCGCGTCCGACAGCGTCTCGGCGATGCCGCAGAGGCCGAAGCCGCCCGACATGATCATCATGCCGTCTTTCAGAACGCCCTCGAGAGCCGACTTGGCGTCGGGATAGACCTTGTTCATGCAAATAACCTTCGAGTGAACCTTCGGCTTGCAGGCGTCGCGCCTTATTGGCGGCGATTATTAGGCGAAATCGTCCGAAGCCGTCAATGATACGGGGTTCTCCGCTCCGCCCCTGGGTGATAGAAGCTGCCCAAGCCGTGGGCGCAACCGTTCCCGTGGCCTTGAAAGCGACAAGAAAACCCATCAAGTTGCGGCACTTAACACAATAGGTCTTGGGCGTGGGGGCGCGCAGGTTTCCCGGCCCGCCTTCTGGCTCCAGCGACCAACCCGATCAGGACATGCCATTGACCATGGCCCAAGGAATGAAGCGCCTCGGGACGCCGATCGCGGCGCTGCTCGGCGTGGCGCTGATCGCCCTGATCGCGACCTCATGGCTCATCAATCGCGACGCGCTGCGCAAGGCCGTGGAAACGCAGATCCGCGACGTCACCGGGCTTGAGGTCAATGTCGCAGGCGCGATCGACATTTCGGTGCTGCCGGCAAGCTACATCTCCTTCCATGACGTCGGCCTGAAGGGCGGCGGCACCAGCGATCCCGCGCTCCATGTCGACGTGCTTACCGCGAACCTGCGGCTGCTACCGCTGCTGCTGCAACGGTTCGAGATCGCCGACCTGACGCTGCTGCGGCCGCGCATCCATGTCAGCCTGAAGCCGGACGGCGAAAGCAACTGGACGCCGTTCATCCAGACCATCGCGCGCACCATGAAGCCCGGCGCCGAGAATCAAGTGTCGTTCTCCGAGATCCGGATCCAGGACGGCGTGCTCAACTACGAGGACGCCGCCACGCACGGCACCGAGAAATTCGAGGACATCGACCTGTCGCTGGCCTGGCCCTCGATCTCGCGCTCATTCGCCGCGACCGGACAATTCGACTGGCGCGGCGAACGGGTCGATGGCTCGATCAGCTTTTCCGATTTCGTCGCCGCGCTCTCCGGCGAGCGCTCGGGGTTGAAGGCGCGGATCGCGAGCGCACCGCTCAAGCTCGCCTTCGACGGCAGCGTCGCCAACCGCACCAGCCCGATGATGGAGGGCACGCTCACCATCGACAGCCCGTCCTTGCGCAACGCGCTGCGCTGGACCGGTCAGCCGCAGCCCGCCAGCGGCGGCTTCGGCCGCTTTGCGCTGAAGGCGCGGGCCAATGTCGTCGGCGCCTCGATCGCGCTCACCAACGTCAATGTCGAGCTCGACGGCAACACCGCCGAGGGCGTGATGACCTACGCCAATAACGGACGGCAGACGCTGCAGGCGACGCTCGCAGCCGACGCGCTCGACTTCACACCCTATATCTCGACCTTTCGCCTGCTCGCGAGCGGCGCGCGCGACTGGAACAGGCAGCTGTTCGATCTCAATGCCCTGTCGACCACCGACCTCGACATGCGCCTGTCGGCCGCCAAGCTGACGGTCGGGGCGTCGAAACTCGGCCGTACCGCGATCGGCGCGAATCTGCGCAACGGCACGCTGGCGCTCTCGGTCGGCGAAGCCCAGGTCTATGGCGGCATCGCCAAGGGCTCGTTCGGCATCGCGCGCTCCGACACAGTCGCCGACATCAAGGCGCAGTTCCAGTTCACCGACGTCGACCTTCAGGCCTGCGCCTCCGAGCTGTTCGGTATCAACAAGCTGTCCGGGCGCGGCAACATCAACGTCTCGCTGCTGGCGTCCGGCTCGAGCCCGTTCGGCCTCGTGCAGTCGCTCGACGGCAGCGCCACCGTGACCGGGCATGACGGCGCGATCGCGGGCTTCAATGCCGAGCAGCTCCTGAAGCGGCTCGAGCGGCGGCCGCTGTCCGGCGGCGGCAATTTCCGCAACGGCTCCACCCCTTACGACAATCTCACCATCGCGGTGAAGTTCTCCGATGGCGTGGCCACCGCCGAGGACATCCGTGTCGAGGGACCTGCGGCGAAGATCACGATGACCGGCACAGCCTCGGTGCCGACGCGCGAATACGACATGAAGGGCGTGGCCAGCCTCAACAGCGCGTCGGGGTTCGAATTGCCCTTCGTGGTGCAGGGCCCCTGGGACGACCCCCTCGTCTTTCCCGATCCGGAAAGCCTGATCCGCCGCTCGCCGGCCTCTGCGCCCCTGCTCGACATGCTGAAAGACCGCAAGCCGGGCGACGCGGTGCGCTCCGCCATCGAGCGCATCACCGGCACCGGAAAACGTCCCGCACCAGCCGAAGCGCCGACCGCGGAGAACGCCAAGGAAGGCGCGAAGTCGAACTAGTCCTGAGCGGATCGCGGACGCGGAACGCCTCCGCCAACGCATAAGAGCCGTCCGTATTTCGCCACGATGGTCTCATACCTGAGGTTGAAACAGGAGGAGACATCGCCCAATGGGAAGCTTTGGAAGATGCCGGGTGGCCGCCGTTATTGCGGCACTCGCGCTGGTCACCGTCGCGAGCGCCTCGCATGCGCAAGACGTTTCACGACCGGAGTCTGTTGATCGCCCCTCCGCTCTTCTCCTTCCTGCCGGGAAAGTCATTTTCGACGCCGCGGTGGCTCGTGCGAACAGGGGCATAAACGGCTTCGGCCTGCCCCCTTCGTTCCCACTGCCCTCGTGCGGATTTCCTGATGGGCTTTGCGGCGCGGTGAACCGCGACGGCACGCTTGCTGTGCCGGCCGAATACGATTGGGTCGATACCTTCCATGAAGGGCGCGCGCTGGTGCGATCGAATGGTCGCTATGGCTATGTCGACACAAGCGGTCATGTGATCGCAAAGCCGCAATATCCGATTGCAGCTCGCTTCTCGCGCGGATTTGCGCAGATCGACGTCGGCGGCCGATCCGGTCTGATCGACCTCGACGGCAACACCGTGCTCGAGCCGAAGTTTGGCTACGTCACACCCTTCACCGAGAAGGTCTTCTTTGCCACCGAGGGCCGGACCACATCAGAAGGCATCGCGGGCACGGAGCAGTTCAGCCACGGAATTTTCGAGTTCCTCGTTGCGATCGCCGACAGCAGAGCGGTCACTGCGACAGGCAAATGGGGCCTCGTGGACCGCTCCGGCGCTTGGCTTGTTCCGCCGTCTCTCAACGCGATCCTGCCTTTTGACACCGAAGGTACGGCGCTCATGCTGGCGAGGGTCGATTCCGGATGGGGTGTGATACGTTCCGACGGAAGCTGGGAGATCGAACCAAAATTCCAGCAGCTTGGTTCGTTCGTTGATGGGATGGCCCCCGCAAAGGTCGATGACCATTGGGGTTTCATTGATCGCGCGGGACGCCTCAAGATCGAGCCGAAATTCGAGAGCGTCCATCAATTGGCACACGGCGCGAAATTTACCCCGGCCCGCCTGAACGGCCGATGGGGCCTGGTAGATCGCACCGGCGAATGGGTCGTCCAGCCCCAATACGAAAACATATCTCTGAAGGGGACTGCGCCATGGTCGTGGGACGTTCAGAACGAGAAGAAGCATGGCTATCTCGATGAAAACGCCAAGGTCATTGTCCCGCCCCTGTTCGATTTTTCGGTCGGGCGATGCGCCAATGGACGCATTGTCGGTGAGATCGACAGCCAGCCGCGAATTCTTGATGAGAATGGCAAGTCGATCGAGCCGCAGGAGGGTGAGCTATCGAGGCCGGCGACCTGCGACGGACCTTATATCCTCAAGATCAGCGGCAAATTTGCCTACGCGGCAGCCGATCTCACGCCGATGACGGCACAGCGGTTTGACCGTGCCGGCCCTTTCGTCGGCTCTCTTGCTGTCGCCGGTTGGGGGGACAAGTTCGGATTGTTGAGAACTGACATCAGCTGGGCCATAGAACCCACGCTCGATGCGATCTCTCCAGGCTTGCCGAATGGTTCGGTTCTAGCGCGGCTGAACGAGAGGAACGGCATCATCGATGCCTCGACCGGTGCATGGATCACCGAGCAGCCTTTCGAACGCATCTGCCACATCAGGCCCGATATGGCCATGGCATTCGAGGGGGGTAAACGCGGCATCCTTGATGCCCATGGCTCCTGGCTGATCAAACCGCGAGAGGGACGGATGGGCATTCGCCTCGAGGATGGCCTGGTCCCGGCGCAATCGGGCGGGCATTGGGGCTTCATGGATGTGGAAGGGAAAATGGTGATCGAAGCGAGATTCGATGCACCGACGTTCTTCGATCGTGGCATCAACTGGGCCAGTACCGACGCCTCTTGGTGTCCGATCGATCGCAGGGGACAGCCGATCGAAGGCCTTCAATGTCAGCCGTCGGACCCGCTAAAGAGACAGTTTGGCGTATTTGCATGTCAGCTCGGGCCCTGAGACCTCACGCGAATTGATCGGGGCGCATCGATGCGGCGATTGGATCGATGCGCCCGTTAAGCATCTCCTCTCGCCCGACACCCCCACGACCTATGTCTGACAACAAGCCGCTAGATCGGACTACCGCCATGCGCTAGTGTTTTATACGACCGGTTAAAAACACCGGCCGTTTGAGGGAGAAAAACGTGAAATCCAAGGTTATTGGCGCAGTATCACTGGCGGTCGCTGCGGCCGGGCTGTTTGCAGCCGCTGCACCCGCATTTGCGCAGCAGAAGACGATTACGGTCTGGTGGGGCAAGGGCTTCTACCGCTCCGAAGATGACGCGCTGCTCGACACGATCAAGAAGTTCGAAGCCAAGACCGGCATCAAGGTCGAATTGTCGCAGTACGCGATCCAGGACATGATTCCGAAGACGGTGGCCGCACTCGATTCAGGCACCGTGCCCGATGTTGCCTATTCCGACACCTACGACGTGCAGGTGCAGGGCAAGTGGGCCTACGAAGGCAAGCTCGAGGACCTCTCCGAGATCATGGAGCCGATCAAGGATCGGTTCGTGCAGAACACGCTGGATGCGTCGATCCTCTACAACGACGTCACCAAGAAGAAGGCCTATTACGGCTTCCCGCTGAAGCAGCAGAGCATGCATGTCGAGATCTGGAACGACATGTTGGAGAAGGCCGGCTTCAAGCTCGCCGACATCCCGACGGACTGGGCGGGCTACTGGACGTTCTGGTGCGACAAGGTGCAGCCGGGAATCCGCAAGGCCACGGGCCAGCGCATCTATGGCGTCGGCCAGCCGATGGGCGTCGAATCCACCGACGCCTTCCAGTCGTTCTACACCTTCATGGACGCCTACCACGTCAAACTGGTCGACGACGACGGCAAGCTCACGGTCGACGATCCCAAGGTGCGCGAGAACCTGATCAGCGCGCTGAAGGACTACACCGACACCTATATCAAGGGCTGCACGCCGCCGTCCTCCACGACCTGGAAGGATCCCGACAACAACGTCGCCTTCCACAACAAGACCATCGTGATGACCCACAACTTCACGATCTCGATCGCGGCGAAATGGTTCGAGGACTCCCAGAACCAGGCGCTCACGCAGGAGCAGCGCGACGCCGGCAAGAAAGCCTATGGCGAGGACATCATCACCGCGTCCTTCCCGAAGGCTCCGGATGGTTCGACGATCCGCTACCGCTCGGACGTCAAGACCGGGCTGGTCTTCTCCGTGGCCAAGAACAAGGCCGAGGCCAAGCAGTTCATCGCCTTCCTGCTCCAGGAAGAGAACGTCCGCCCCTATATCGAGGGTGCGCTCGGCCGCTGGTTCCCGGTGACGAAGGAAAGCCAAGAGAGCCCGTTCTGGCAGGCCGACCGGCATCGCAAGGCGGTCTACGCGCAGTTCAAGGGCGGCACCGCCCCGTTCGACTTCACCAAGAACTGGAAGTTCACCATCCTGAACAACGAGAACGTCTGGGCCAAGGCGATGAACCGCGTGGTCAGCGAGAAGGTGCCGGTGGACAAGGCGGTCGACGAGCTGATCGCCCGCATCAAGGCGGTCGCGGGCTGATCCCAGACTGAAATAAGGTATATGCTAATACCGGTCGCGGCTCTCCGCGACCGGTTGCTTTCGGTGGGTATGCGATATGGCGATCACACTTTCCGGCTCAGACACAATTCCGGCCCCTCCCCTGTCGGCGCGCCTGACCACGCAGCAGGTCTGGGGCATCTTGCTGCTTGTGCCCTATCTACTCGTCTTCCTGGCCTTCGTCCTCTATCCCGTCGGCTACGGCCTGTGGCTGGCGCGCGATCCGGCGAACTATGTCGCGCTGTACAACGACCCGATCTTCGCGCGCGCCGCGGTCAACACGCTGATCTTCCTGGTCATCGGCATCAACGTGAAGATGCTGATCGCGCTGTTCCTGTCCGGCTTCTTCGCCCAGCAGCGCCCCTGGATCAAATGGCTCTCGGTGATCTTCATCCTGCCCTGGGCGGTGCCGTCGATCCCGACCATCCTGTCGGTCCGCTTCATGCTCAATCCCGAGTGGGGCATGGTCAACCATTTCATCTTCTCCCTCACCGGCGATGACGGCCCGAACTGGCTGAACGATCCGACGGTCGCGCTGACCATGGCGATCGCCGTGCATATCTGGAAGTCGCTGCCGTTCTGGACGCTGATCCTGCTGACCGGGCGGCTCGCGATCGCGCAGGACCTGTACGAGGCATCCGAGGTCGACGGCGCCAGTCCGTGGCAGAAATTCCGCTTCATCACCTGGCCGTCGATGCAGATGCTCTACGTCACCTGCACGCTGCTCTCGATGATCTGGACGCTCGGCGACTTCAACAGCGTCTATCTGCTTACCGGCGGCGGGCCGGCCGACCTCACGCATGTGCTGTCGACGCTCGGCATCCGCTATCTCCGGCTCGACCAGCTCTCGCTCGCGATGGCCTCCATCGTCTGCGCGATACCGTTCGTGCTGCCGCTGATGTACTTCATGATGAAACGGTTGTCGCGATGAAGCTTCCCACCCTCCGCGAAGTTGGTACCGAAGCCAAGCTCCTGCTGATCGGCATCCCGGTCTTCATCTGGACCATGATTCCGATCTACCACATGTTCCTCTTCGCGATCTCGCCGAAGGAGGACGCGTTCTCGGGCAAGCTGTGGCCGGATCATCCAACGCTGCACAACTTCCACATCGTGTTCTACCAAGAGCACTATTTCCTGCGCGACTTCTGGATCCAGTTCTGGAACTCGACTGTGATCGCACTGGCCGCCGGCGCGCTGACCTTGTTCATCGCGACCGCCGCCGCATTCTCGATCTCGCGGCTTAAGGTGCCGGGCGGCCGCTGGGTGATGAATCTCGCGCTGTTCACCTACTTCATCCCGGCGGCGTTCCTCGCCGTGCCGATGTACCGCACCATGGGCAATTACGGCCTGCTCAACAATCACTGGTCGCTGATCCTGGCCATGGTGACGATCGCCTCGCCTTACGCGATCTGGGTGCTGAAGCAGGCGTCCGACAAGCTGCCGGTCGAGCTCGACGAGGCCGCCGTGATGGACGGCGCGACCACGCTGCAGCTGTTCCGCCTGGTCTATGTGCCGCTGATGATGCCCTCGCTGGTCGCGATCGGTACCTATGCCGTGCTGCTGGCCTGGAACGAATATCTCTACGCGTTCCTGCTCTTGTCCAAGGACACCGACATCACGCTACCGGTCGCGCTCGGCAACTTCCTGGCCGCCGACGACTCGCCGTGGGAGCTGTTGATGACCACCGGCTTCATCTACGCGCTGCCGCCGGCCGCGGTCTATTACGCCTTCAAGCGCTACATGGTTGGCGGGCTCACGGCCGGTGCGGTGAAGTCCTGACGCAGCAGGACGGATCGGGACGCCGCAAGCACGGCGCTTGAGCAGGCCGGCGGACAATTGCAAGTTGTCCGAGCCTGCTCTAACTTGCAGCCCGCAAAGTCAGCGGGGCGCTCATGCGCAGCAACGATGCACTCCATCTCGGCCTGATGCTCGGGGCGCTCGCCGCGTCCTATCTGGTGCCGTTCGAGCTGTTGCTGCTGGCTTATGTCGTGCTCGGTCCAGCGCACTATTTCACCGAGATCTCATGGCTGCACGATCGCAGCTACTATCTGCCTCACCGCGGAATTGCTGCTGTCCTGGCGATTGTCGCCGTGGTCGCGGCCCTGATCGACAACGCATCCTGGTTCGGCTCTGCGATGTGGGGCGCGCTGGTCGTGTGTGCCATGCTGGCGGCCACCACATCGGCGATCGAAAGCATGCTGCTGTTCATGGCGGCCATCGCGCTGTCCGCGATCATGTATTCGAGCGGGTCGTCACTCGCGGTCATCGGCATCCTGATTCCGACCCTGATCCACGTCTGCCTGTTCACGCTGATCTTCATGGTGCTCGGTGCCTACCGGTCCGGTAGCCGCGTGCAGGCCGCGCTGGTGGCCGTCTACCTCGTCGCGATCGCCACGATTCTGCTGCTGCCGCCGACCGCCGAAATCCGGATCGCGAGCTTTGCCCGCGTCGGACAGGATTACTTCGGCAATGTCGGCCCGGCCCTCGGCCGGCTGTTCGGCGTGCCCGGACTCGTCCTCGACGTCAGGCTGACCAGTCTGCTCGCCTTCGTCTACACCTATCACTATCTCAACTGGTTCATCAAAGCCGACGTGATCCGCTGGACCGCTGTGCCGAAGGCGCGGCTGGCGGCGATGGCCGGCGCCAGCGCCGTCTCGACCGCGCTGTACTTCTACGATTACGCCTTCGGCTTCACCTTCCTGCTGGCGCTGAGCCTGATCCACATCCTGCTCGAATTTCCGCTCGACAGCCTCGCGCTGCGGCAGCTTGGATCCGCCGTCCACGGCGCGGTGCGCGCGCGATTCGCGGAGCCTGCCGCGGCTTCCGCGACGCGATCGCGTTCTACAGGCACCAAGGCTGTGAAACGCGCATCCCGGTCACATTGATCATCCCACCGCGCTCTTGCGGCGATACGCGATCAGAAGCGCGATCGTCGAACCGATGAAATAGCCGGCGGTCGCGCCCGAAATGGCGCGGCCGACGATGACGGCCAGCGCACGATCGCCGGCATCGATCGCCGAGATCACGCCAACTGTATACTGCGAGGCGAAGACAATCAGGTTGCGGACCAGACCAATTGGACTGCCCGGCCGGATGATCTGGCCGGTCGCGTGATCCAGTTCGAAAGGGCGGGGCGTCAGCACACCTAGCGGCAGCAGCGCGATTGCGGCCAGAAACCATGCGACCAGCGGCCATGCGCTGTCCTGATGCCCGAAGCCGATCCGGGAGATCCCCCAGACGATGAACACGACTGGTACGATCAGCGCTCGCCAGATCCGCATCGTGCGCGGCTGCATCGCCTGCACACCTTGCCAGATGAGATAGGCAAGCAGTGCGAAGACCCAGACCGGCGTATGCACCAGGACCTGATAGGCGAAAATCATCATCGCCTCCCCTCTCACAACGGCGCCGCGCTCTCGCCCTGCGAACTCGACAGTTTCGAAGCGAGCGAGGCGATCACGATGACGACCGCAATCAAGGCGATCACCAGCGTGCAGATCGCGTTGATCTCGGGCTTCACTCCCAGCCGCACCTCCGAATAGATCCGGATCGGCAGCGTCGCCGAGCCCGGGCCGGTGGTGAAGCTCGCGATCACGAGATCGTCCAGCGACAACGTGAAGGCGAGCATCCAGCCCGCGACGATCGCGGGCGCGATCAGCGGCAGCGTCACGGCCACGAACGCGCGCACCGGATCGCAGCCGAGATCCATCGCGGCCTCTTCCAAGGAACGGTCGAGCGAGCCGAGGCGGGACTGGACGACGACGGCGACGAAGCACATCGTCAGCGTGGTATGGGCGATCGTTACCGTCCAGAAGCCCCGCTCGGCATTCAGCGCCACGAACAGCAGCAGCAGCGACAATCCGGTAATCACCTCCGGCATCACCAGCGGCGCGTAGAGCATGCCGGAGAACAGGGTGCGGCCGCGGAACCGCTCGCCGCGCGACAGCGCCAATGCGGCGAGCGTGCCGATCAGGGTCGCAATGGTCGCCGACGAAACCGCGACGCGCAGGCTCATCCAGGCCGCCTCGATCATGGCACGGTCATTGAAGAACTCGTGATACCAGCGCAGCGACCAGCCGCCCCACACCGTCACCAGCCGCGAGGCGTTGAAGGAATAGACGACGAGGATCAGGATCGGCAGATAGAGGAAGGCAAGACCCAGCGCGAGCGAGGCGACGTTGAAGCGGGACAGGCGGGAGACTTTGCGCATCGCCTCACCGCCCCTGTTCCAGCTGCCGCTTCTGCAGCCGTTCGTACAGCAGCAGCGGGACCAGCAGCACCACCAGCAGCACGATGGCCGCGGCGGAGGCGACCGGCCAGTCCTTGTTGGTGAAGAATTCGAGCCACAGCGTCTGGCCGATCATCAGCGAATTGGAGCCGGCCAACAGATCCGGAATGACGAACTCGCCGACGATGGGGATGAAGCACAGCAGCACGCCGGCGCCGACGCCGGGCAGCGACAGCGGGAAGGTGACGAGCCAGAACACTTGCCAGCGCGGTGCGCCGAGATCGGAGGCGGCCTCCTCCAGCACCGGCTCCATTTTGGCCAGCGTGGCGTAGAGCGGCAGGATCATGAACGGCAGGTAGGAATAGACGATGCCGATATACATCGCGCTGTCGGTGGAGAGCCACACCACCGGCTGACTGACCAGATGCAGCGCCAGCAGGATCTGGTTGAGCAGGCCGTCGTGCTGGAGGATGTTGATCCAGGCATAGATCCGGATCAGGAACGAGGTCCAGAATGGCACGATCACCAGCACCATCACCACGGCCTGCCAGCGCGCCGGCAGCCGCGCCATGCCGTAGGCGATGGGATAGCCGATCAGAAGCAACAGCGCGGTCGCGGTGACGGCGACGGTGAGGCTACGCACATAGGCGAACACGTAGATATCGTCGGAGACGAGCAGCCTGAAATTGTCGATCGACAGCGCGGCAAAGGCGGCCTTCAGCGCCCCCCATCCCGCCATCAGGTCGAACACCGGCTCGTAAGGCGGCTGCGCGATCGCGGTCTGCGACAGGCTGATCTTCAGCACGAAGCCGAACGGCACCAGGAAGAACAGCACCATCCAGACATAGGGCGTGATCGCGGCAAGGCGAGCCGGTCGCGCGAAGATGCGGCGCGCGCTCATAACGGCAGCACCACGCAGTCGTCGGGCGTGAACCAGGCGACGACAGGCTGGTTCAGGCTGTAGGCGTCGACGTCAAGGCGCGCGCTGTTGGCGACCGAAGCCTGCACCATCCCGCCGGCGTCGAGCTTCACTTTGTAGGTGGTGGTGCCGCCGAGATAGCAGATGTCGGCGATCACGCCGTCGAGCTGGTTGATTGCCGTTTCATGACCGGCTTCCCTCACCGGACCACGGTGCGAGAGCTTGACCTTTTCGGGGCGGATCGCAATCGATAATCTGCCCTCGCCGAACGGCTCGCGCGGCTCCGCCACCACCAGCGTGCCCGCGTCGCGCGTGCCGATGACCAGACGATGACCATCGCGTAATTTGGACTCGGCGTCGAACAGGTTGACGTCGCCGACAAACTCCGCGATCCAGCGCGAGCGTGGCGCCTCGTAGAGTTCGCGCGGGCTAGCGACCTGCGCGAGCTTGCCATCCCTCATCACGCCGATCCGGCTCGCCATCGTCATCGCCTCTTCCTGATCGTGGGTGACGATGATGAAGGTCATGCCGAGTCGGCGCTGAAGCTCCATCAGCTCGCCTTGGGTGTTTTCGCGCAACTTCTTGTCGAGGGCCGCAAGCGGCTCGTCGAGCAGCAGCAATTGCGGCCGCCGCGCCAGCGCACGCGCCAACGCCACACGTTGGCGCTGCCCCCCGGAGAGCTGGTCGGGCTTGCGGTTCTCGAGCCCGTCGAGCTTCACCAGCGCGACCATCTCCGCCACACGCGTGGCAATGTCGGCGCGCGCAATGCCGGCGCGCTTCAGGCCGAACGCGATGTTGTCGCGCACCGACAGGTGCGGAAACAGCGCGTAGTTCTGGAACATCATGTTGATCGGCCGCTCATGCGGCAGCGCCTGCGCGATGTCCTTGCCGCCGAGCAGGATGCGCCCTTGATCCGGCGCTTCGAAACCGGCGAGCATGCGCAGAAGCGTGGTCTTGCCGCAGCCGCTGGGGCCGAGCAGCGCAAAGAACTCGCCGGTCTTGATGTCGAGCGACACGCCGTCGACGGCCCGGAACGTCCCGAACGTCTTGGCGACGCCCTCGATGCGCAGCAGCGGCTCGCCGGCCGCGAACTGCGTCTCTCCAACCGCATCCGCAGCCGCGTCTGTTCTGGGCAACTCGTCAGTCATGGTCCTGCCAACCCCATCCCGCCGCACGCTAGCGGCCGATCGTCCCTCACTCAACCGGTTAGAGGCGGTTCGTTCACATCGGATTCGCCATGAACGCAGCCAGCGCATCGCATTCCTGTGCTGACATCGTCAGGCCGAGCTTGGAGCGGCGCCACAGGATGTCCTCGGGAAAACGCGCCCATTCGTGGGTCATGAGATAACGCACCTCGGCGCCCGTCAACTCGGGACCGAAGGCGGGGCCGAGATCGTCGCGGGTCTTCGCCTCCGCAAGCACAGCCGATAGCCGCGAGCCATAGGCCGCGACGAGGCGTTGGGCTTGCTGCTCGGACAGAAAGCGCCAGCGGTCACGCGCAAGATCGACCTCGGTGTCGAAACGGTCCCAGGCGAAATCTCCGCCCGGCAGCGCCGCGCCTGCGGTCCAGGGCGGCGACATCGGATAGAACGGCGTCAACTTCGTCACCGCGCGCTCCGCGCGGAGGCGCGAGGTGGTGACGTCGCCGCCGAACATCGTGATCAGCGGCGCCTTGCGCCGCCGCGCGTGGAACAGCGTGGTGCCGTCACGCCGGCGCCCGGACGCAAGCGTCAGGTTGACGCCGGAGACCGCGCGCACCACGTCGGTCGGGGCGACGCGCTCGCGGAAATAGCGACTGGCCGCTTCACAGAGGTAGCCGACGTCGGTCCCCCGCATCGCGACGATCGCGGGATCGCCGGTGAAATCGTGCGTGACTGTGCCGATCAGCGTGAAATCGCGCTCGAAGGGGCTCGCGAAGATCAGCCGGCCATCGCTGTTCTGGAAGACGTAGACGTTATCGGAATCGAACAGCCGCGGGACGATGATCTGGCTCATCTGCATCGCCGCCATGGCGGGTTGCGGCTGCCGCAGCACGGTCCCGGCGACCATCGACGTCCATCCGCCGGTGGCGTTGGCCAGTGCCCGGGCCGTGATCGCGCGGCGATGACCGCGGTCGACCACCGCGAGCCGCCATATGTCGGTTCGATCGGCACGCACACAGCGCGCTCCAGTCCGAATCACGGCGCCGCGCTCGGCCGCATCCAGTGCCGTGAGCACCACCAGTCGGGAATCGTCGACGACGCAATCCGAATATTCGAAGGCCGTGCCGAATGGCCGTTTCAGCGCGTTGCCGACCGGATGATGCGTGATGTCGAGGGTCGCCGTTGCTGGCAGGCCGTTCCGGCTGGTGAGGCTGTCGTAGAGGAGCAGGCCGATGCGCAGCAGCCATGGCGGGCGCTCGTCGGAATGCGCCGGGATCACGAAACGCATCGGCCGAACCAGATGCGGCGCGATCCGGAGCCAGGTCCGGCGCTCGGCCAATGCCCGGCGCACCCGTCGGAAGCCGCGCCGTTCCAGGACCGAGAGATCGCCGTGGATCAGCCGTGGTGTTGCCGAGGACGCCGCGCCGCCCAGATCGCCCTGCTCCAACAGGATGACCCGCAGGCCGCGGCCGGCGGCATCGCGCGCGAGGCTGACACCGTTCAGGCCGCCGCCGATGATCGCAAGGTCGTAATCCGCCATGAGGCCGTCGAATGAGAGCGAAAGAAGCGCCCACCCTCACTAGAGCCATTTCCGTTCCGATGAAATCGGAACGGGGCTCTAGATTCTAGTTTGGCGCGTTTTCTTGACGCGAACCGGCATCCACTTCGCTCGAAAACGCTCTAGCCGGTCTTGAGCGCAAGCTCCATGACTTCGGCGCGGCCGACGAGGCCGGCATATTTCCCGATCGGCAGGGGCTTGCCGAGCAGATAGCCCTGCACACCGTCACAGCCTTCCGCGGCGAGGAAGGCGAGTTGTTCCAGCGTCTCGACGCCCTCGGCGACGATCGACATTTCCAGGCCATGGCCGAGGTCGATCACCGCGCGCACGATCGCCGCCGATTGCGGGTTGCGGCCGAGATTGATGATGAAGGCGCGGTCGATCTTGATCTTGTCGAACGGGAACGCCTGGAGATAGCTCAGTGAGGAATAACCGCTGCCGAAATCGTCCATGGAGATGCGCACGCCGAGCGCCTTGAGCCGGCGCAGCAGCGCAAGACCGCGATCGAAGTCCTCGATCAGCACGCCCTCGGTGATCTCGAGCTCGAGCCGGCCGGGTGCGAGACCCGTCTCGAGCAGGATGGAATGGACGAGCCCGACCACGTCGCCGTGCATGAACTGCGCCGGTGACAGGTTGACCGCGACCTGAAGCGGCGTCGGCCAGGAGGCGGCCTCGCGGCAGGCCTCGCGCAGGATCCACTCGCCCATCTCGACGATCAGGCCGCTTTCCTCCGCGATCGGGATGAATTCGGCCGGGGAGACCTGGCCGCGCACCGGGTGCTGCCAGCGCGCCAGCGCCTCAAAGCCGATGATCTCGCTCTCGGCGACGCTGTGGCCCGCAGTCCCCTGCGGCTGGAAGGCGAGCGAGAGCTCGCCATTCTTGATTGCCATCGAGAGGTCCTGGTGCAGCACGCGGCGATCGCGGATCTGCTGGTCCATCTCCGGCTGGAACAGGCTGATCGTGCCGCGCGATTTCTGCTTGGCGCGGAACAGCGCCGCGCCGGCATTGGCGAGCAGCGAGGCGGCGTCGGCGCCGTTGTGCGGGAAGATCGACATGCCGGTGGTGACGCCGGCGCGGACGGGACGGCCGTCGATCTGGAATTCCTTGGCGATCGCAGCACCGATCTGCTGCGCCAGGGCGAGACCTGCGTCCGGCTGTTTGCCGTCGATGATCAGGCCGAACTCGTCGCCGGACAGGCGCGCCACCACGCCGCCGCGCGCGGAGTCCTGGAGCCGCTGGGCCACCTCGACCAGGAGCTTGTCGCCGTGCGCATGACCGAAGACGTCGTTGACCTCCTTGAGGCCGTCGAGATCGACGCACAGAACCGCGAACTCCTCGCCGGTGCCCTCGCAGGCCTCGATCATCTGGGTCAACGCCTGCAGGAAAGCCGCACGGTTCGGCAAATCGGTGAGGCCGTCGTGATAGGCCATGTGCGCCATGCGCGACTCGGTCTGCCGGCGATCGGTGACGTCCTCGTGGGTCTTGATCAGATATTGCGGCTCCCCCGTGTCGCTCAGCACGGTGGCGCGGCGGGTGAGGAACAGTCGCAGCCCGTCCTTGGTAGAGATCGGGTGCTCTTCGGTGATCATCCCACGCTTCTTGATCGCGGCTTCGTCGCGCGCGATGATCAGCTTGGCTTCCTTGGGATTGAAGATGTCAGACGCGGTCAGGCCCGTGGCTTCCTCGCGCCTGCGGTTGAGAATCGTCTCCGCGCTGCGGTTGGCGAGCAGGTAGCGGCCGTCCTTGACCTGCTCGACGATCAGCGCCACCGGGATGTTGTCGACCACGAGCTCCAAGAACTTCTTGGTGCTCTCCAGCTCCTGTGACAGCGAGCGACGGTCGGTGATGTCCTCGAACACCACCAGCAGAAATTCAGGCTTGTTGCTCTCGTTTCGGACCACGATCCGGATCGAGGCCACCATGCGCTGGGTCGCGCCGCGCTCGACCTCGAATTCGTTGCGGTACTGGCCGGAGGGCGCGATGAGCGCCGCCCGGTCTGTCGCCTCGATGCTGGCCGCCGAATTCGGCCCGAAAAGCTCGCGCGCATTCTTGCCGACAACCTGGTCCCGCGAAAATCCCCAGAAGCGCTCATAGGCGCTATTGGCGAAGATGTAGCGACCATCCTCGATGTTCTTCGCGGCCACACAGGCCGGCACGTGGTCCAGCAATGTTTCCAGGAACTGCTTGGTGGAGGCGAGCTGCCGGGACAGCCTGCGCTGCTCGCTGACGTCCAGATGCGTCGCCACCGAGCCGCCGTTGGGCAGCACGAAATACTTCACGAGGATGGCGCGCCCGTCAGGCAGTTCGGTGATCAAGCCGTTCGGGCTTGCCGCCTTCTCGTAGAACTCGTCGTCGGAAGCACCGAGCACCCCCCGCTGGCGCCGCAGCTCGAGGATGTCGTGGCCGGTCATTCCGGCCCAGATGTCCGACCGCGTCAAGCCGTAGATATCGAGATAGCGGTCGTTGCAGAAGATGATGCGCCGCTGCGCATCCGTCATCACCACGCCCTGGTTGAGGTTGTTCATGGCGGAGGAGACGAAGGCATTGCGCCGCAGCTGCAGACGCCTGGTCCGGCGCAGCGAGGAATGGATCCACAGCGCGATCGCGGCGAAGAACGAACAGATCACAATGCCCGCGATCAGGGCTTCCCAGATCACGTTGGGATCAAGCTCGCCGAGATAGCTCGGAGGGCTGAAGCTGTCGGAGAGGGCAAAGGCGCGCGCAGGCGCGACCGCTGCGGCCAGGCACACGACGGCCTGCACCGCAATCGGAAGCGCGCTGCCCGCGTGCCAGTTCTTCTCAGCCATCAGCCACCCGCGATTTCAACGTCGGATTGTCTGGCCTGGCGGGTTTGGATCGGGTAAACGCCTGTACGCGCAACGGAACAATGTGGCATCAAATACGGCAATTGCCCTGACATGATAAATGCTTCCTTAACGGAAAACGCCCCCGCGCCGCCGTTCCCAGGCGTGAGGCCTTCGTCGCTTCGAGCGGATGTCCTGCACAACCATGGATAGGGTCGACTGCGTCGTCATCGGAGCCGGCGTGATCGGGCTCGCGGTGGCTCGAAAGCTGGCGCAAGCCGGGCGCGAGGTGATCGTGCTCGAGCAAGCCGAGGCCATCGGCACCATCACCTCCTCGCGCAACAGCGAGGTGATCCATGCCGGCATCTACTACCGCGCCGGAAGCTGGATGGCGCGCATGTGCGTCGACGGCAAGCACGCGCTCTACCGTTACTGTTCCGAGCGCGGCATCCCGCACAGGAATTGCGGCAAGCTGATCGTCGCGACCAATCCGAAAGAGACCGAGAAGCTGCAATCGATCAAGGCGCATGCCGAGGCCAATGGCGTGCTCGACATGCAGTTGCTCACGGGCGATGCGGCACGTGCGTTGGAGCCGGCGCTCGCCTGCGACGCCGCGCTGCTGTCGCCGTCGACAGGCATCATCGACAGCCACGCCTACATGCTCTCGCTGCGCGGCGAAGCCGAGGACGCGGGCGCGGCCTTCGCGTTCCACACCCCGCTGATCCGTGCCAAGGCGACCGCTGGCGTGATCGAGATCGAGGCGGGCGGCGAAGCGCCGATGACGCTGCAATGCAGCCTCCTCGTCAACGCCGCCGGGCTCTCGGCGACCAATGTGGCGCGCAACATTGAGGGCATGCCGCTGGAACGGATCCCAACGGCCTACCTCGCCAAGGGAAACTACTTCAGCTGCAATGCCAGGGCGCCGTTCTCGCGCCTGATCTATCCGGTGCCCGAGCCCGGTGGGCTAGGGGTGCATCTGACGCTGGACATGGCCGGGCAGGCACGTTTCGGCCCCGACGTCGAGTGGATCGAGACGATCGATTATGAGGTCGACCCGTCACGCGCTGAGCGCTTCTACCCGGCCATTCGCAAATACTGGCCGACGCTGCCTGACGGTGCGCTCATGCCGAGCTATTCGGGCATCCGCCCGAAGATCGTGCCGCCGGCGGTGGCCACGCAGGATTTCTTGATGCAGGGCCCGCGCGATCACGGCGTCGACGGCCTGATCAATCTGTTCGGCATCGAGTCGCCCGGACTGACGTCATCGCTCGCGATCGCGGATCACGTCGCGGAGCTCGCAAACATCTAGTGGTTTAGAGCGAATTGGATTCCGGTTGCGCGTAAAGAACCGCGTCCAGACAAGAAGCTAGAGCCGCGCAATCCTTGCACGGTGCGCACCTTACAGCAGGGATGAGCGCAAAGGCTCTCATCCCTGCTTGAAGGGTGCGATCAACTCTACACTGTTACGGGGTTACTAGTGGAGCGTGTCGCCGTGCCTTAGACGCTCGATCTGGTCCTTGACCATCAACTTCCGGCGCTTCAACTCAACAATTTGCAGGTCGTCTGTTGAAAGGTGCACGAGAGCTTCGTGCAATTCGTTTTCGAGAGTTTTATGCTTCCGTTCCAATTCAACCAGATGTGCCTGAATTGTCATTCGAAACCTCCTCGGTAGGGGTGAACCTTGGATTCGACCGGACGACGAAGTGTACATCACCGATTCGTTCTGTCGATGGGTATCCGTCGTCGCACTGTCATTTTTGAAAATTCATATGTAACGAAGCGTGAGTAAGGGAACCACGCGGGAAAAATCCGTGATATCAATGCGCTTGCGCAACGTCGGAGCGACCGCAGAAATATCCCGCGGGAGATCGACGCGGGACAGCCCGAGATCGCTTGCGATCACGGCGCGCAAGGACGATAGTTTCCACAGGGCATCCACAGCCTTAATCTCACGCCTATCGGTTTTTCGGCCACCGCAGACATGACCAATGAAGATGCGCGCGAACTCGAATCCGAGCTCGCCCGGTTGCACCAGGAACACCGAGATCTTGATGCGGCGATCGATGCACTGCATCAATCGCCCGCCCCCGACCTGTTGCGGTTACAGCGGTTGAAGAAACGCAAGCTGTTGTTGCGTGACCGTATCGCGTTCATCGAAGACCAGATCACGCCCGATATCATCGCCTGATCCACAGGAGGACAGCTCACGGCGACCCGCCGCATGTGAATCCGCTTGACTCGAAAGGAACAAAATAAGAACATTTGGGCACCAACGCCCCCGGGAAAACCGTCCAAGGAAAACGCAGATGTCGGCAGCCGCCCTTCTCGACAACGGCCATTATGAACAAGCCTGTGATCAGGCGATCGCGATGTGCGACGGCAATCTGCGCAGCACCATCAAGGCGCTGATCATGGCCAATGAATATCTGGAGGCCGAGCTGGAGGAATTGCAGGCGGCGGTTTCCGCAGGTTGCATTCCGGAGACCTCGCGCAGCAAGAGCAGCGCCGCCTGACTGTCAGCTATCGGAGCCGACCATGTCCGATGTCACCTATTACGTTGCATTACCTTTCCTGACCGACGAGGACGGCTCGCCGGTCGCAGGTGCGGCCGAGGAATGCCAGAGCGCGGCGGCCGCGTTACGGCGCGCCGAGATCATGTCGCACGGCGCCGGCCACACCGGCGCCGTCGCGTTCAGCCGCAGCGGCGATCCCATGACCGGCGAATTTGGCGACGCCAAACTGCTCCGCAGCTTCGGCAACGTACCGAAAGACCTCGGCACACTTTAACTAGCTGCTGACGAGCCTGATGCGCGGCTCGTGCCGCCGGTGCGCCTTGCGCACATACATGGCGGCATCGGCCTCCTCCAGGGCCCGCGTGGCGTCGGACTGCACTCCAAGCAGGGCGACGCCGGCGGAAGCGCCAGCGCTCACGTGCTGGCCGCGAAAGACAAAGGACAATTCGTCGACGGCCTGCTCGAAAGCCGCGGCCTTCGCCTTGGCGTCGGTCTCGCTGAGATTCCAGAGCAGCAGCGCGAACTCGTCGCCGCCGAGCCGGCCCACCACGTCCGAGGCGCGGATCTGCCGCGTCAGCGTGGTGGCAATCGCCTTCAGCACCTCGTCGCCGGCCGCATGGCCGAAGGAATCGTTGATCGGCTTCAGCCGATCGACGTCGAGCACGATCAGCGCGCCGCTGGCGCGGTAGCGCTTCATGTAGGCGACGGCGCGAGCGAGCTCGCGTTCGAAGCCGCGCCGGTTCGGAATTTCCAACAGGAAGTCAGTGTCGGCGGCTGCCTCGAGCTCCGCGACCCGCCGCAGCGCCCCCTTGAGCTTGCTCCGGAGGTCGCGGATGGTCGCGTTGACGGCCGGCTTCATAGCCCCTTTGGCGCCGCCAGCGGCCGACGCCCCGCGCCGCGCCGGAAGCTTGGCCCGACTCTTGGTCGGACTCTTGGCCCGACCCTTGGCCAGACGCTTGGGAGCAACTTTGGAGCGACCGGCGCTGGTTTTCGGGCCCTTTTTGGCCTTCGCAGCGCTCGCCCTTTTTGGTTTCTTCATGGGCATCCTGCTCAATGAAGGCTTGCGGGGATTCACCAAGACAGGATAGTGCATTCCCTTCTCCTTGCCACCGCCTTGCGAGCAACCGGCCGGAACCGCTAATCTGGCCTATCTTCCTGTTTTTCGAGCACAATTGACGTCATGACAGCGCCAATCGCCATCATCATGGGAAGCCAGTCGGACTGGGACACGATGCGGCATACCGCCGACACGCTTGCAGCGCTCGGCGTTGTCGCCGACACCCGCATCGTTTCGGCACACCGCACCCCCGACCGGCTGTTTGCGTTCGCCAAGGGCGCCAAGGGGGCCGGTTACAAGGTCATCATCGCCGGCGCGGGCGGCGCTGCGCACCTGCCCGGCATGGCGGCAGCGCTGACGGAACTGCCCGTGTTCGGCGTTCCCATCGAATCCAGGACGCTCAAGGGTATCGATTCGCTCTATTCGATCGTCCAGATGCCCGCGGGCATCCCGGTCGGCACCCTCGCCATCGGCAAGGCCGGCGCCGTCAATGCGGCGCTGTTGGCGGCCGCCGTGCTCGCCTTATCCGACCCGCCCTTGTCCGATCGCCTCACCGCCTGGCGCAAGGCGCAGACCGAGGCCGTGGCCGAACGCCCGGAGGACAAGGCGTGACTGACGCAAAGCAGGTGAAGCTGAAGCCCGGCGACAGCATTGGCATTCTCGGCGGCGGACAATTAGGGCGGATGCTGGCTATGGCGGCGGCACGGCTCGGCCTGCGCTGCCAGGTGTTCTCGCCCGATCCGGATTCACCGGCCTTCGACGTCGTCCTGAATGCGACCTGCGCCGAATATGCCGATGTCGAAGCACTCGAGCTGTTCGCCAACGACGTCGATGTCATCACCTACGAATTCGAGAACGTGCCGTCCGCGGCCGCGATGGTGCTGGATGCGCGCCGTCCCGTGCTGCCCAACCGCAAGATCCTCGAGACCACCCAGGACCGGCTCGCCGAGAAGGATTTCGTGACGCGGCTGGGCATCGGCACCGCAGCCTATGCCGACGTCACCTCGGTCCCGTCATTGCGCGAGGCTATCGCCAGGATCGGCCTTCCGGCAGTGCTGAAGACCCGCCGCTTCGGCTATGACGGCAAGGGCCAGGCCATCATTCGCGAGGGCGACGACGTCGCGAAAGTGTGGACCAGTCTCGCCACCAAATCGGCCATCCTGGAAGCCTTCGTGCCGTACGAACGTGAGATTTCCGTGATCGCTGCCCGCTCCGCGACAGGCCAGGTCGAGTGTTTCGACGTCACCGAAAACGAGCACCGCGACCACATCCTGAAGATCTCCCGAGCGCCCGCCCGAATCCCGGACGTGCTCGCCGAGGAAGCGCGCAGCATTGCCGGCAAGATCGCGGGCGCGCTCGATTATGTCGGCGTGCTTGCCGTCGAGATGTTCGTGCTCGCCAACGGCACCGGACCCAAGGTGCTGGTCAACGAGATCGCTCCGCGCGTGCACAATTCCGGACACTGGACGCTCGACGGCGCCTCCGTCTCGCAGTTCGAGCAGCACATCCGCGCCATTGCCGGCTGGCCCCTCGGCAAGCCCGTGCGCCACGGCGAGGTCGTCACCATGACCAATCTGATCGGCGACGAGATCAACGAATATGGCAAGTGGCTGAGCGTGCCGGGCGCGACCGTGCACATCTACGGCAAGGGCGCGCCGCGCCCCGGCCGCAAGATGGGGCACGTCACCGAAGTGCGACCCACGACCGGCGATTGACGGGACCGCGGCGCATGCCGCGATCCCGCTTTTTCGATTACGCCGTCTTTGCGCCAGCGACGACGCCGGTGGGTTCGTCGCTGAGCCAGCGATAGATCACCCCGCCCAGCGCGCCGCCGATCAGCGGCGCGACCCAGAACAGCCAGAGCTGCGACAGCGCCCAGCCGCCGACGAACAATGCAGGCCCCGTGCTGCGCGCCGGGTTCACCGAGGTGTTGGTGACGGGGATGCTGACGAGATGGATCATCACGAGCGCGAGTCCGATCGCCAGCGGCGCAAAACCCGCGGGCGCACGGCCGTGGGTGGCGCCCATGATGATGAACAGGAACATCATGGTCATCACCACCTCCGTGAGGAAGCACACGATCATGCTGTACTGGCCGGGAGAATGGGCGTCGTAGCCGTTGGACGCGAATCCTTTGCTGACGTCGAAGCCGGGAGCTCCGCTTGCGATGACGTAGAGAAGCCACGCGGCCACGATCGCGCCGGCCACCTGTGCGATCACATAAGGCAGGATCTGTCCGGCCGGAAAACGTCCGCCGGCGGCAAGACCGACGGTGACGGCCGGATTGAGGTGGCAGCCTGAGATGTGGCCGATCGCGTAGGCCATGGTGACCACGCTGAGCCCGAACGCGAGGGAGACACCGACCAGGCCGATGCCAACCTGCGGAAAGCCGGCTGCGATCACCGCGCTCCCGCAACCTGCGAATGTGAGCCAAAAGGTGCCGATAGCCTCGGCCGCGTATTTCTTCATATCCATGTGTCGTCCCCTGCTTTCAAAGATTCCGGACCAAAGCTCCGGAAACGGCCCCACCCTTGGCGTCAAATCTCCCAAATCAGGGCCGCACAGAGGTATTTCGCCTCATTTAATGGCTGAACTTGGCCCGAAACCCCGCTTGGCCGGTGGACATCCCAAGTTTTGTCTGATACATCCGCGCCCTCAAGGTTAAGGGCTTGTGCGTTTCGCCATCCCCTTTGACTTACCAGAATTCAAATCCGATCCACTGAAGAGGATGCCGCGTGCAGGTTCTCGTTCGCGATAACAATGTCGACCAAGCCCTCAAGGCGCTGAAGAAGAAGATGCAGCGCGAGGGTATTTTCCGCGAGATGAAGCTCCGCGGTCACTACGAAAAGCCCTCCGAGAAGAAGGCCCGCGAAAAGGCCGAAGCCGTGCGTCGCGCACGCAAGCTGGCCCGCAAGAAGCTGCAGCGCGAAGGCCTGCTGCCGATGAAGCCAAAGCCGGTGTTCGGCGCCGGCCCCGGCGGTGATCGTGGCGGTCGCGGTGGCCCCGGTGCTGGTGCCGGCGCAAGTGCTGGTCCGCGCGGACCGCGCTGATTTACCGAATTTGAGAGACTTCAGTTTTCGATAACGCGGGCCCCTGGCCCGCGTTATTGTTTTGTGAACGGTGCCTTCCTGGGATGGGGCACTACCGATGCGGCACCAGCGCGAGCGAACCGTAGATGGCCTCCCCTTTCCCCAAGCGCGGCTTGGCGCGGTTACGCCGGATCTTGCTGCAGCCGTTTGCGCTGGCCTTGATGGGGATTTCGCTGTGCGGCTGCTCCTTCGACCTGGGATCGCTGACGCCGGAGAAGGAGAAGCCGCAGGAGGCACCCAAGGGAGCTGCGACCGCCGAAAACGTGGTCAGCGCCGGCAATGTCAGTGAAGCCCAGGCCCATACGGCAAAGGCCCAGGCCCTGGCAAAGTCCGGCGAGACGGCGGCTGCGCTCGATGAATTCAATCACGCGGTCGACCTCGATCCCTACAATGCGCAGGCGCTCTATGGCCGCGCCCTGATCTACCAGGGCAAGAACCAGCACGATTTCGCGATCGCCGATTTCAGCGCCGCGAGCGGCCTAAACCCGCAGAAGGTCGACCCGCTGCTCGGCCGCGCCATCAGCTATCTCGCCCTCGGCAAGGTCAAGGAGGCCGCGGCCGACCTGGATGAGGCTTCCGAGGCCGATCCCCACAATGCCCAGGTCTGGACCATACGCGGGCAAGCCTATGAACGACTGGGCGACAGGACCAAGGCGGCGGCGTCCTACACCAAGGCGGTCTCGCTTCGTCCACGCGACGACGTCGCCCGCAGCGGCCTCGCCCGCGTCGGCGGCTGACGATTCTGGCGCAGCGCAGGCGCCGTCTTAATCCGGGGTGACGCTCTTCGGCAGAACGGAATGGAACATGGACTTGACGCCCGACAGCATGTCGTCGGCGACATTGGTCTTCGGCCGCGGCATGGAGGCGCCGGCATCGGCGCGCAGATCGAGCGGGGGCGCGATCATCGGGACCGGAATATCAGCCGGCGGCGTCAGCCGATTCGGGTTCTCGTTGCCGACCGAGGCCGTGTAGGGCGGGCTCGGCTGCGACGGGCCGCCATAGGCCTCGGCTGCGGGTGTCGAGACCGTGATCGGCGGCGGCAACGGACGCACCGATGACGTATCCACGGGAATGACACGCGGGGCCTCCGGGGTGCGGGCGGCTTCACGCACCGCAGGCTCCTGGGTCTTCTCGGGCGACTTGGTCTCGGAAGACTTATTGTCGGAAGCCTTTGTGTCGGAAGACTTTGCGTCGGAAGATTTGGCCTCAGCCGCTTTGCTCTCAGGCGACTTGCGCAGGCGCTCGATCGCGGCGCGCACGAGATCGTTGGCATCGGGGGTTGCGGCCGGCGCGGCAGCAGCCGGCGCCGAATTGGCCTCCACCACCGGGGTGACGGGAGCGGGTGCACTGACGGCCGGGGTGGACTTGGCAACCGCCTTCTCGCGCGCGGACGGCTTGCCGCGCGGCGCGGCCTCGGCCGGTGCCACGTCCGCCGTCGAGGTCTTCGGCTCCGCAGCGGGCTGATCGGCAGCCTTCTCGGTCGCCGGCTTGTCCGTCACCTTCTTCTCGGAAATGCCCTTGGCCTTGACGCCGGGCGCGGGGAGGTTGGCCACATCGGCGGGCTTGCCGTTCTTGCCAGCCTCGGCCGGCGCCGTCACGGCCGCGGGTGCATCCGCCGCCGGCTTGGCGTTGATGTAATGATTAACGATGTACGCCCCGATGATCGTTGCGAGCACCGAGGGGAAGATGTCCATCGAGATTTTAGCGATGTATTTCAGCATTCCGGCCACTCCCCGCGCGATCTGATGCGGGAACTTTGAGGCATAGTGAGGGATCAACTGCGACAGATCAATGGCAAAGGGGTACGCCGGAATTACGGCTTCAGCTCGACCTCAAGGAACACGATCTCGGTTGCGGTTTCGTTAAGCACGTCGTGCTGGACGCCGGCCTTGCGAAAATAGGATTTCCCAGCCGCAAGCTGTGCTTTGGACCGCTCGCCACTGGGGGCCACGATGGTCATTTCCCCTGCGACCACGGGAACAATGACGTAGTCCATGCCGTGGGTGTGATGCCCGGTGGCGCTGTTTGGAGCGAGCCGCCACTCGGTCACCCGAACCTTGTCATTGTCGACCTGAACTTCGGACTTCGCGGCAAGCATTGGAACTCTCCTGGGGCATATCCGGAAAACCGGTTCAGGGCACGAAAACCATGAACACGTAGACGGCAAATACCACCATATGGACCAGCCCGAACAGGACATTGGTCCTGCCCGTACCGAAGGTCAGCATGCTCAGGAAGAAGGTCAGGAGCAAAAGCACGCTGCCCTGCTCGCTGAGGCCGAGCGTGAGCTCCTTGTCCAGTGCATAGGTGGCGACACCGACGGCCGGGATGGTCAGCCCGATTGTGGCGAGCGACGAGCCGAGCGCGAGATTGATGCTCTTCTGGAGGTCGTTCTTGCGGGCAGCCGACACCGCCGCGACGCCTTCCGGCAGCAGGATCAGGAGCGCGACCAGAAGTCCGGCAAAGGCAGGCGGCGCACCGATCCTGGCCCCGACGGCGTCGACCACCAGCGAGAATTTCTTGGACAGCAGCACGACCGCCAGCAGCGCGATCAGCAGCAGCACGATGCTGAGCACCAGGGTCCTTCCCGACAGATGCGCCTCGCCGCTGCCGCCACCCGCCCGTTCGTGAACGAAGTAATCCTTGTGCAGTACGGTCTGGGTGTAGAGAAACACCCCATACAGCGCGAGCGTGACCACGTCGACGAAGCCGAGTTGAACTGCCGAATAGACCGGGCCCGGCGTGGTGGTGGTGTAGTTCGGCATGATCAGGGTGATGGTCGCGAGCGCGAACAGCACGCTGAGATAAACGTTGGCGCCGGAGAGCTGAAAGCCCTGCTCGCGATAGCGCAAGCCGCCGATGAAGATGCAGAGCCCGACGAGGCCATTGCAGACGATCATGACCACGGCGAACACGGTGTCGCGCGCCAATTCCGGGGCCGGCTTCTCGCCCAGCATGATGGTGGTGATCAGCGCCACCTCGATGATGGTCACCGCGAGCGTCAGCACCAGCGTGCCGTAGGGTTCGCCGACCCGCTCGGCGATCACTTCGGCATGATGGACCGCGGCAAACACCGTGCCGAACAGGATGACGAGGAGCACGAGGGCGAAGACGAGCCCGCCGAACGACAGCGTGAACACATACCCCGTCGCGCTGACGGCCGCAAACAGCAGCACGGCCAGCGCCGGAAAGATCCAGGCCGACCGAGGCATCGGATTGTGCGCGCTCATCCATCGGCTCCAATTGTCTCGGTCGAGCAGTAGCAAATCGGCTGGCGGATTCAATGCCAGCGCAGGATCGGAGCGAACGGCAGCAGCGTCAGCAGCACGAACAGCGGGATCAGCACCGCGCTGGCGCGCACGAAATAGCCGAAGAAGCTCGGCATCTCGATGCCGTTCTCGCGAGCGATGCTGCTCACCATGAAATTCGGCGCGTTACCGATATAGGTGAGCGCGCCCATGTAGACTGCGCCCATGGAGATGGAGGCGAGCGTACCCGAGAGCTCGTGCATCATCACCTGCGGGTCCCCACCGGCCAACTCGAAGAACAACAGATAGGTCGGCGCATTGTCGAGGAACGCCGACATCAGGCCGGTAAACCAGAAATAGGCAACCTCGCGCGGCGTGCCGTCCGGCGTCGTCACGGCCGACAGCAGCCAGGCGAACGCGCCGTGATGGCCGGCATTGAGCATGGCGATGACCGGGATGATCGCGATAAAAATGCCGGCGAACAGCTTTGCGACTTCGCGGATCGGCTCCCAGGTGAAGCCGTTGGCCTGCCTGTGCTCGTCCGGCGTCAACCACACCGACAGGCCCGCTATCGCCAGCAGCGCCGCGTTGCGAGCGATATCTTCCAGCTCCAGCCTTGTTCCGAGAATGTCGAAGGCGATGCCGGACTTCCACATCGCCGAGGCCAGCAGGCTCCCGACGATGGCTGCGATCAGCACCAGGTTGACGAGGCCGCGGATGCGGACCGGCTTCGCGGCGCCGGCAGCGCCGGGCAAGGGTTCACTACGGAAGCGCCAGACGTCGATGACGATGAAGATCCCGAGCAGCAGTCCGGCAACGATCGCGGTCTGCAGCCAGATGGTCCGCGTGGTCCAGAAGAAGTCGACACCGTGCAGGAAGCCGACGAACAGCGGGGGATCGCCGAGCGGGCTCAGCGCGCCGCCGACATTGGCGACCAGGATGATGAAGAAGATGACGACGTGAGCGTTGTAGCGCCGCGGCCGGTTGGCGCGGATCAGAGGGCGGATCAGGATCATGGCCGCCCCCGTGGTGCCGACCACGCTCGCCATCACCGTACCGAGCGCGAGGATGCCGGCGTTGGCCGCCGGCGTCGCCTTGATGTCGCCCGTCACGAGAATGCCCCCCGCCACGACATAGAGCGAGAACAGCAGCACGATGAAGCCGAGATACTCGGCGAGCATTGCGTGAACCAGCGCAGCCAACGTCGCCATGCTCCCGGCAAGGATGACCAGCGAGGCGAGTGCCAGCAGCGACCAGGCCGCGGCGATCTTGCCGTAATGATGGTGCCAGATTTTTGCAAAGAGCAGCGGGCCAAGCGCGATCGACAGCAGGAGGCTGGCAAAGGGCAGCGCATAGGGCCAGCCCATCGCCGCGCCGTCGAGCCCGGTCGCAGCCCATGCGTGCTGTGGCAACAACACGACGAGGATCGCGGCAATGAACCCGCTCGCGCGCCGAACGACAAGTCGTCTACAAAGCAATGAAGCGCCTCGCCGTTTCAATCGCACCGAATGCATCGAGATTATCGTGTCCACCGCCTGGAAAGCGAACGAACTGCTTGGGTTCGTGCGCAAGCGCGAACAGACGCTCTCCGAACACGATCGAAATGGCAAGGTCATCGGTGCCATGCATCACCAATAGCGGCACAGTGACGCGCGGGATACGCTCGTCGGAATGAAATGGATCGCGCATCAGCAGGCGCACCGGAACGTACCAGAACGATGAAGCTGCAATGTCGGCCGTCGATGTATAGGGCGCTTCCAGGATGAGTTTTCCAACACGATGCTCCGAGGCGATCGCGACAGCGACGCCGGTCCCGATCGAAAAGCCCCAGGCGGCGATTCGTTCCGCCGCGTAGCGCGCGGTGGTGAAGGCGTAGGCTGCCGCGGCATCGCGCAGCAGGCCGGCCTCACTCGGCGCCCCGCTCGAGCCGGCATAGCCGCGATAGGACAGCGCGACGAGGCCGGTGCCGTCCGCCGTCATGGCCTTGAAACGGCTGATGCGACCGGCGAGATAATCGCCATTGCCCGGAAAATACAGGATCACGGGACGACCGGGCTTCGCCGGCACGTGCCAGACGATGACCTTCTCGCCATCGGAGGTGGTCAGGACATGCTCTTCGGCCTCAGGGAGGCCTGCGGCATCCGGCGCGGTGCGGCCGACGGGCGGGATCGGAAACAGCATCTCGCGCTGCCTGACATACAGCACGAGGAGACCGGCGCAATAGACGGTCACGAACAGGATGGCGATCCACTTGACGATGGTCATGATGACGCGGCTTGGCCCCGGTTCAGGGCTTGCACCGGCTCCGCAGCAATTTCATGACATCGCGGGAGGCGCGCCGGCCGCACGCCGCCCAATGAGCGGTCTGCCATGCGACGCGCTGCTCGCGCGTCACTTTGGCAATGGCCCGTTTGCCTCCGCGCTACATCGCCTTGACGATGTTCTCGGTGACCTTCTTGGCGTCGCCGAGCAGCATCATGGTGTTGTCGCGATAGAACAGCGGATTATCGATGCCGGCATAGCCCGAAGCGAGCGAGCGCTTGATGAACATCACGGTGCCGGCCTTCCAGACCTGGAGCACCGGCATGCCGTAGATCGGCGAGGTCTTGTCCTCTTCGGCCGCTGGATTGGTGACGTCGTTGGCGCCGATCACGAAGGCGATGTCGGCCTGCGCGAATTCGGAGTTGATGTCCTCGAGCTCGAACACCTCGTCATAGGGCACGTTGGCTTCGGCCAGCAGCACGTTCATGTGGCCGGGCATGCGGCCCGCGACCGGGTGAATGGCGTATTTCACCTCGACGCCTTCCTTCTTCAGGATGTCGCCCATTTCGCGCAGCGCATGCTGGGCCTGCGCCACCGCCATGCCGTAGCCGGGCACGATGATGACCTTCTGCGCGTTCTTCATGATGAAGGCCGCATCGTCGGCCGAGCCGAGCTTGGCCGGCTTCTGCTCGCCGCCGCCACCGCCGGCCGCCGCGGTCTCGCCGCCGAAGCCGCCGAGGATGACCGAGATGAAGGAGCGGTTCATCGCGTGGCACATGATGTAGGACAGGATCGCGCCGCTTGATCCTACCAGCGCGCCGGTGATGATCAGCGCGGAGTTGCCGAGCGTGAAGCCGATGCCGGCCGCGGCCCAGCCCGAGTACGAGTTCAGCATCGAAATCACGACCGGCATGTCGGCGCCGCCGATCGGGATGATCATGAGGACGCCGAGCGCCAGCGCGATGATGACGATCAGCCAGAAGTCGAGCGCGCTGCCCGTCATTACCAGCCCGACGATAAAGACGACGAGCGCGATCGCGAGTGCGATGTTGATGATGTGGCGGAACGGCAGGATGATCGGCGCACCGCTCATCCGCGCGGACAGCTTCAGGAACGCGATCACCGAGCCGGTGAAGGTCAGCGCGCCGATGGCGACGCCGAGCGACATCTCGACCAGGCTCTGCGGATGGATGCTGCCGGGGCTGCCGATGTCGAAGGCCTCCGGCGCGTAGAACGCACCGGCGGCGACCAGCACCGCGGCCATGCCGACCAACGAATGGAACGCGGCGACCAGTTCCGGCATCGAGGTCATCGGCACGCGGCGCGCGATCACCGCGCCGACGCTGCCGCCGATCGCGATGCCAAGGATCACGAGGATCCAGGCGAGGCCGTCCGCCGGCGGATGGCTGGCCAGTGTGGTGGCGACCGCGATCGCCATGCCGATCATGCCGAAGAAATTGCCCTGCCGCGATGAGGCGGGGCTGGACAGCCCGCGCAGTGACAGGATGAACAGCACACCCGCCACGAGATACAGAACTGCAGCCAGATTGGCGTTCATCTCAGGTCCCCTTTGTCTTTGTCACCCCGAGGTGCACGCCGCTCACTTCACCTTCTTCTTGTACATCGCCAGCATGCGCTGGGTGACAAGGAAGCCGCCGAAGATATTCACGCAGGCAAAAATGAGCGCGATGAAGCCGAAGCCGCGCGCCCAGCCTGAGCCGCTCGAAATCATGCCGACGCCGACCGCGAGCAGCGCGCCGACCACGATCACCGAGGAGATCGCATTGGTCACGCTCATCAGCGGCGTGTGCAACGCCGGGGTCACCGACCACACCACGAAATAGCCGACGAAGACGGCGAGAACGAAGATCGACAGCCGGAAGACGAAGGGATCGACGACTTGTGCAATATGCTCCATGACGGCTCTCCTTATGCTTTCGGCTGGAAATTCGGGTGGATGACGGCGCCGTCCCTGGTCAGCGCGGTCGCCTTGACGAGCTCGTCGTCCCAGTTCACGGCCAGCGCCTTGCTGGTCTTGTCGACCATCGTCTCGATGAAGTTGAACAAATTGCGCGCGTAGAGGCTGGAGGCCGACGCCGCGACGCGGCCGGCGACGTTGGTGTAGCCGACGATCTTGATGCCATCGACATCGGCGACCTCGCCCGCCCTGACGCCTTCGACATTGCCGCCGCGCTCGACGGCGAGATCGACCAGCACCGACCCCGGCTTCATCGACTTGACCATGTCGGCGGTGACGAGCCTCGGCGCCGGCCGGCCCGGAATCAGCGCGGTGGTGATCACGATGTCCTGCTTCTTGATGTGCTCGGCGGTGAGCGCGGCCTGCTTGGCCTGGTACTCCTTGGACATTTCCTTGGCGTAGCCGCCGGCGGTCTGCGCGTTCTTGAATTCCTCGTCCTCGACGGCGAGGAATTTTGCGCCGAGCGATTCGACCTGCTCCTTGGTGGCGGGCCGGACGTCGGTCGCGGTGACGACGGCGCCGAGACGGCGCGCGGTCGCGATCGCCTGAAGGCCGGCGACGCCGACGCCCATCACGAACACTTTGGCGGCGGGCACCGTGCCGGCCGCGGTCATCATCATCGGGAAGGCGCGTCCGAAGGCCTCCGCGCCCTCGATCACGGCGCGGTAGCCGGCAAGGTTGGCCTGCGAGGACAGCACGTCCATCACCTGCGCGCGCGTGATGCGCGGCATCAATTCCATCGCGAAGGCGGAGACGCCGGCATCGGCGATCGTCTTCAGCGCGGCCTCGTTGCCGTAGGGGTCCATGATAGCGATGACGAGCGCGCCGCGCTTGTACTGCGCCAACTCGGAGGCTTCGGGGCGCTTCACCTTGATGATGATGTCGGCGTCCTTCAGCGCGTCGGCGCTGACGGTGGCGCCCACGGCGGTGAATTCGGAGTCCGGCAGACCCGACTTGAGGCCGGCGCCCGGCTCGATGGCGATCTCGGCGCCTAACGCCTTGAACTTCTTCACCGTATCCGGCGAAGCGGCGACCCGCGGCTCCGACGGATCGATTTCCTTGGCAACGGCGATCTTCATAGGCCCTCCGGCGACGCGGGAAGAAGCGCGCACGCGAACTTAGCGTTACTCCCGCAACGTTGGATACCGGTTTTCAATCCGGCTTGATTGCAAATTTTATGGGCACCGACGACGCTGGCGGTGCTGCAGACGATGGATCAGGTCAGGAAGATCGCCATCAGGATCACGATAAGCGCGACCGAGACCGTGCCGTACTTCACCAGCTTGATGAAGCCCTCGTAGGTCTGCTCGTGGGCAACGTAGTCGTTGCCGTCGGCGGTGCTGTACGCCACTTCGCTATGGTCGGCCATGAATTGTCCCCAGTCGAAAGTCGAATTTCATGGCTGGGATACCGCAAACTTTCGGGCAGGGCAACGGCAGGCAGGCGCGGTTTCCCGGCAAATCAGGTCATTTGGAATTCCGATTGGCGGGAAAGCTCGGCGCGAGAGCCGCTCAGCCTTGATCAATCATGGTGCCCGTGGCGGTCGCGGCCTGTCGCGGCAACGCCGGAAGGCCGAGCGCCTCGCGGACCGCATCGACCACCGGATCTCCTCCCTTGGTGAAGTTCGCGGTCCGTCGTCCTGTTCCCGAGCCGACGGACACCGGAAGCTCGCCGTTGAGGAAACCATGGGTCATGTGGAAACCGAGCGCGCGGTAGACCTCGAACTGTTCCTCCGAGAAGAACTGATCGCCCGTCGCTTCATGCGGGAAGGTGTCGTTGCGTCGGGCAAAGTCGCAGATGTAGTCGTTCTCGTCGCCGGTGAGCGAGGATTTGATGTAGATGAGATAGCCGTTCTGCTCGGCTCCGTAATCGATGACGCCGATGGCGACGTGGACGTGATCCTGCGAAGCGTCGTCCGCCTTGTCCTGCGCCGTCAACTCGGTCTTCCGGTCGGCATTGCGCGCCATCAGCGCGCGCGTGCGATCGCGAATAGGTTGCCATGGCAGGTTGATCCGGACGCCGAGATCGATGCGGGCGTAACGCTGTAATGTCATCAGGGAGCCGAAATTCATCGGCGCATCGGCTTCCGCATCGACCGCGATGATCACCTTGCAGCGCCGGCGCAATAATTCGTAGACACCGAGATTCTCGATATGCCCCCCGTCGGTCAGGTAGACCGCGTCCGCATTCTCGTAGAGCCGACCCGAGATTTCCGACCATAGATACAGCGTCGAGCGATGCTGCGGCCGCTCCCGATCATCGACATATTGTGGATTCTTCAGCCAATAGCCGAGCCGTACATTCAAGAGCGCGAGCGTCGGCGTCAGCGGCCTGATCGAGTTCGATCCCATATTGGACGAGGCGGCGGCTCCTGAAATGGCCATCGCGGTCGCAAGATCGAGTCCGCTTTCTTTCTGCTCGAGCTTGGCGGTGTCGCAATAGCCGGTCGCCTCGCTGCCGGACCATACCGGCGAGAACAGAAAGAAATCCGCATTGCGGCCGCGCCGGTTGGCATAATCCGAGCCCTGGATGTTGAGCGCGGCATTGATCAGATGGTAGGGCGCCGCCAGCTGATAGGTCCTTGTCCCGTCCTGTGCGGTCTCTCTCGGGCACAAATCGCTCAGCTTGAGGTCGAGTTCGGGGAAATCGCGCCCCTGATCGAGGCTCGGGACGTCCTTGGCCATACGCCGCTTGGGCATATCAGGGCGGAAAAGAAAGGCCTTGCTCAGCCGGTCTCGATACAGCCTGTGCAACGAATTGGCATTCGGCCGCATGATGAGCGATACGATCAATAAGACGAGCGCGACGGTAAAATACAATACCCCCATCGGCAGGTTGATGTTGTTGGAAATCCTGTAATAGCCGAGCAGCGTCATCGACCAATGGTCGGGATTGGGATCGCCGAACGGCTTCGCTGCGGCCAGCAGCCAATGCGGGATGTGCGAGGCCACGTCGACCTTCGCCGGAGCCGCAACGATTGCGCCGTCCTTGCTGGCAATCTCGGCCGACAATGTCTTGGCTTCCGAGTTGAACTGAACCTTGCCGGACAGGCTGGCAGGCGCGGCTTCGACCGGCGCGGTCATGGGATCCGCGCTCCAACCGCTGACATCGCACTGCCGGCTATTGGCGCCAACCGCCTTGTCGTTCGCGATGCCCCAGAAGCAAAGATAGAGATAGCCGATCCAGATCAGCAGCGGCAGCGCCAACCCTGCGATCCAGACTGCCGCCTTGGCGACATAGGCAAGGATGCGGGAGGTGAGATCCGACGCACCCGCGCCCTTCAAAAGACCGCCCAGTTGCTGCCGGAACACCGTCACGAGAGCTGCAATCGGCGTGGTGACCGCTGCAAGTGACTTGACCCACCCAACCACAACACCGGCAACCAGTCCCGCCGCCTGATCGGTCCCGCTCCCCTCCGCCACGCCAAACATCTGCGCAATCATGAAGGGCTGGAATTCGAAGAAGGCGATCGCACCGACCAGCACCAGATAGGTCGCACCCATGGTCGGCAGATGGCCACGGAACTCCTGGAGACGATCGTCCGGCAGGAACGAGCGCCGCAGCGCCCACAGCAGGAACAGCAAGAGGCCCAACAGCGTCGAGGAAAGCGTGAGCGCAAAATGCGCGATCGGAAAGTAGTGCGCGGCGTTGCAGATCAGGCCCATGACGAGCGAGATGCCGACGAGATAAGTAAAGAACTCGCGGCGATTGACCGGCCAAATCATGCGATGAATCACGCCGACGATCAGAAAGACAACTGCGAGAAAGGCACCGGCCAGAGAGAATCCGAACGTCTTTATGACCGGATAATTGCCGATGAAGGAAAAGACTTGTCCGTCAAGAACGTTGACCCCGAACAGATTGGGCGCATAGAGGCACGACCTTGCCGGATTCGAGATGATTGTCAGCGCGACGAGCAGAAGAACCACCGGCAGCACGAAGCCAACATTAGCGACAAGCCCGCGGACGACGATGGCAATGCCGGTCAGCAGGTCGCGCGCACCGGCCGGAATCAGATAGTTGGAATAGTTCCTGATATGGCCCACGGCCTGCGTGTCGCTGATTTCGCTTGCACGGTCAGTCGAGCCGGGAAGCGGCTGCTCGCCAAAGACGAACCTGTTCGCCGCAGTCATCGTCGCGCTGAGCGAGCTGCCGATATAGCCGCCGCCAGAGACCGTCGACAGATAGTCGATGCGCTTGATCAGTTCGTAATGATTGAGGGCCTGCAATACGCCAAGACATATGGCGGACGAACGGATGCCGCCGCCGGACAGCGCGAGCCCGACGACGTCGTTGACGTCGCGCTTTGCCGGGATGACGGGAACGAATGGTTTCCCGGAATCGGGCGAAGAACCCTCGCGAGGGCCTGCGTCGAGCCCCTTGATGCGGTCGGCTTCCAACGCCGCGCGCCGGCTGTTGATGGCCGCGAATTCGGTCTCGATGATCCGGCTGAACTGGGTGGACCACCCCGTTTCATCGTTTGCCGCCGTCAAGTTCGGCTCAAAGACTTCCGTCTGCCGAAGATCGCTTTCGCTGGCCACGTCCGCCTCCCCAGCGCCTCGCACAATCAATTAAAAATTGCATACGAAGGAATTAGTACGCAGAAGATTAGTCTACGGGCGCAGGCGAACGTTCAACTTCCTCCCGAAGCATTTCGAGGCCACCAGCCTGGCATGCTGCGGCTGCGAGATGGCCGAATGAGCCGCTACAGTTCCGTCGGAGACCCGCTTCCGTTGACGGACCCTTCGCGAGGTCCCATCCGCACCGCTCCGACGTAGGATCGACAGCGCCGCCTCAGCCCATCGCTTCCAGCTCGTCGATCATGCCGGCGATGACGCTCAGGCCGCCGTCCCAGAACTTTGGATCCTTGGCGTCGAGTCCGAACGGCCGCAACAGTTCGGAATAATGCTTGGTGCCGCCGGCGGCGAGCATGTCGAGATAACGCTCGGCAAAGCCTTCGGCCGCATTCTCGTAGACGGCGTAGAGCGAGTTCACGAGACAATCGCCGAACGCATAAGCGTAGACGTAGAACGGCGAATGGATGAAGTGCGGGATGTACATCCAGTAGTTCTCGTAGCCCGCTTTGATCTCGATTGCCGGCCCCAGGCTCTCGCCCTGAACAGAGAGCCAGATCTCGCCGAGCCGCGTCGCGGTGAGCTCGCCGTTCTTGCGTTCGGTGTGGACCGCGCGCTCGAAGGAATAGAACGCGATCTGCCGCACCACGGTGTTGATCATGTCCTCGACCTTGCCGGCGAGCAGCGCCTGGCGCTGCTTTGGGCTCCTGGTCTGCGCCAGCAGCCGCCGGAAGGTCAGCATCTCGCCGAACACGCTCGCGGTCTCCGCCAGCGTGAGCGGCGTCGGCGCCATCAACGCGCCGTTCCTGGCCGCCAGCACCTGATGCACGCCGTGGCCGAGCTCATGGGCGAGCGTCATCACGTCGCGCGGCTTGCCCTGGTAGTTCATCAGCACGTAGGGGTGCGCGGACGGCGTGGTCGGATGCGAGAAGGCACCCGGCGCCTTGCCCGGGCGCACCGGCGCGTCGATCCAGCGGTCGGTGAAGAAGCGCTCGGCGATGTCAGCCATCTTTGGCGAGAAGCCGCGATAGGCGGTGAGCACCATGTTTCGCGCGTCGCCCCAGCCGATCACGTCGGTCGCCGCAAAAGGCAGCGGCGCGTTGCGGTCCCAATAGGCCAGGCGCTTCCTGCCGAACCAGCGTGCCTTCAGCGCGTAGTAGCGATGTGACAATTTTGGATAGGCCGCGCGGACCGAGGCGACCAGCGCATCCACCACCTCGCGCTCGACGCGGTTGTTCAGATGCCGGGAATCCGCGACGTCCTTGAAGCCGCGCCAGCTGTCGGAGATGTCCTTGTCCTTGGCCAGAGTGTTAGTAATCAGCGCAAAGGTGCGCTCATTGGCCTTGAAGGTCTTTGCGAGCGCCTCTGCCGCGGCCTTGCGCTTGGCGCCCTCGCGGTCCTGCAACAGATTGAGCGTCGGCTCGATCGCGAGCTCCTTGGGCCCGACCTTGAAGCGCAAGCCCGAGATGGTCTGGTCGAACAGCCGGTTGAAGGCGGAATATCCGGTCTGCGCCTTCTCCAGGAAGAGCTGCTCGAGCTTGTCGTCGAGCTGGTACGGCTTCTCCTTGCGCAGATCCTCGATCCAGGGACGGTAGTGCGCGAGCTCGGTGGCCTGCATCGCGCGGTTCAAAATATCGTCATCGACGCGATTGAGCTCGAGCGCGAAGAACAGCAGATGCGTCGATGCCGCCGTCAGGCGCTCGGAAACGTCGCCGTAAAACTTTGAAATCTTGGGGTCCACGCTGTCGCCGGCATGGACGAGACCGGCAAAGGAGCCGAGACGGCCGGCGAGGTCGTCGATCGCCTCATAGCGTCGCACGGCTTCAGCGAGCCATTTTCCGCCATCTTCCTTTGCTGTTCCTGTTGCGAGCTTGCCCTTGTAGTCCGTCTCGAACGCGACGCAATCGGCATCCATCTTTGCGAGATCGCGCGCCACTTCCGGCGCATCGATCCCGGAATAGAGGTCGGCGAGGTTCCACTCCGGAAGCTTGCCGGTCTTGCTCGCAGGCTTTGCGGATGAAGGCTTGGCAAGCGAAGGCTTGGCGGGTGAACGCTTGGAGGGTTTTGCCTTGGCTGCGGATGTCTTGGTGTTCGGCTTGCGGAGAGCGGGCTTGCTAGCGGCGGACTTCTTAACTGCAGACTTGGAGCGCGAATTCATTGTGTGGGAAACCTGTGTTCAACAATCGCGACGGCGGGCGGGGGCATCAGGATTTAACAGTGCGTTAATCGGCTTCGGCCAGAGTGCCCCGATTCGAGACAGATAGTAGTAGCGTGCGGGGAACACCATGGCTGCCAGTATTTTGATCGCCGACGACGACGCTGTAGCCCGCCGGCTGGTCGAAAACATGGTGCAGAAATGCGGCTATGAGACGATCGTGGTGGACTCCGGCGACGCGGCGATTGCCGCCCTCACCGCCCCTGACGCGGCCATCGACGGCGTCATCCTCGATCTCGTGATGCCCGGCCTCGACGGCATGGGCGTGCTGGCGAAAATCCGCGAAGCGGGTCTCAGCATCCCCGTCATCGTGCAGACGGCCCATGGCGGCATCGACAATGTGATCTCGGCGATGCGCGCGGGCGCGGCCGATTTCGTGGTCAAGCCGGTCGGCCTCGAGCGGCTCCAGGTCTCCCTTCGCAACGCGCTCAATTCGTCCGCGCTCAAGGGCGAATTGCAGCGCATCCGTCACAGCCGCGAGGGCCGGCTGACCTTCTCCGACATCATCACCCGCGCCGAGGCGATGGCGGGCGTGATGCGCGCGGCGCAGAAAGCAACAAACTCATCGATCCCGGTGCTGATCGAGGGCGAGTCCGGGGTCGGCAAGGAGATGTTCGCGCGCGCCATCCATGGTAGCGGCGAGCGCAAGGCAAAGCCGTTCGTCGCGGTCAATTGCGGCGCGATCCCCGACAACCTCGTCGAGTCCATCCTGTTCGGTCACGAGAAGGGTGCCTTCACCGGCGCCACCGAACGCCACACCGGCAAGTTCGTCGAAGCCCATGGCGGCACGCTGTTCCTGGATGAGGTCAGCGAGCTGCCGCTGAGCGCGCAGGTCAAGCTGCTTCGCGCGCTCCAGGAAGGCGCGGTCGAGGCGGTCGGCGGCCGCAAACCCGTGAAGGTCGACGTCCGCATCATCTCGGCGACCAACCGCAGGCTGCTTGAGCGGGTCAAGCAGGGCCACTTCCGGGAAGACTTGTTCTATCGCCTGCATGTGCTGCCGCTCACGATCCCATCGCTGCGCGCCCGGCGCGAGGACATTCCGCATCTGCTCAGGCATTTCCTGGCGCGCTTTGCCGCCGAGGAGAACCGCCCCATCACCGGCATCAGCGGCGAGGCCGTTGCGCACCTTGCCCAGCTCGATTGGCCCGGCAACATCCGCCAGCTCGAAAACGCGGTCTATCGCGCCGTGGTGATGAGCGACGGCGACCAGCTTGGCCTCGACGACTTCCCCCTGATCGCCTCGCAGCCGCATCCGGGAACAGACATTCCGACCGCGCCGCTGATGCTGGAGCCAATCGCGGCCCCCTCCGTCGTGTCGGGTAATGACATACCGATCGCACCGCTGCCGCAAGCGGGTGCTCTCTCCATGCTGACCGCGACCGGCGACGTCCGGCCGCTGGAGGACATCGAGAACGAGATCATCCGTTTCGCGATCTCGCATTACCGCGGGCAGATGTCCGAGGTCGCCCGCCGCCTCAAAATCGGCCGGTCCACCCTCTACCGCAAACTCGATGAGGCCGGGGTTCCCGGCCATGGCGGCAAAAGCGGTGAGGAGACGCACTGAGCCTGACGCGAACGGAGGTTCGTCCGGGCGGAGCGATACGACTGTAAGCCGTTCGTACGACGACGGAATTCGACTGCGATTTGAACCGTGACTTGGAAGTGACAGACACAGGGAAAAGCGCGTGGCAGAAGCGCACAATCCGTTGCCAAGAGGCTTGCTTGAAGTCAGTTTGTCGTGAGTTGTCCCGGGTAGCGCTGGCTGCGAAATCGGGGCCTGTATATCGTCTGCGTAGGATTCGTTGCGTGCAGGCGTGCAACTTTCGAGAGGCCGGCGCGGTTTAGCCGAAGCTCAATAGGCGATAACGAAGCTGTTCCACGGGGGACAGTTCACCCGAGGGGTGCGACACAATGCGTGACTGTTTGAACCACCGTGCAGGCTTTGACCGTGTCTTGATGACGGTCGCGGCGACCTTCCTCACGGTATCGGCCAGCTCGGCCCTGGCGCAGGATCAGGCGCGCAGCAGCGCTGCCGAGCTCGCGATCGAAGCCGCGATCCCGCGCCCCGAACCCGCAAACGTCCCGCCCCCGACCGCATCCGACATCAAGCTCGACGCCACCGCCACGGTTCAGGACTCGGCAAAGGAGCCGGTCAAGGAACCCGTGAAGGCCGAAGCCGCTCCCGCGCCGGACAAGGTCGAGACCAAGCCTTCCGACGTCGCCACCACGCCGGCGACCGAGGCGCCGAAGAGCGAGACGGCGAAGACGGAACCTGCCAAGGCCGAACCTGCCAAGGCCGACACGGCGACAACGCCGGCCGCGCCCGCCACCGCTGCGGCTCCGGCCTCGGAGCCGGTGAAGGCCGCGAGCAACGTTCCCGCCGCCGACCAGCCGGTCGCCGACAAGCTCAAGGACATCATCGGCGCCAAGACTTCGCGCTATTTCGACCGCAAGAACGAGCGCGCGGCGATCGAGAAGTTTTACGGTGCACGCGACTTCGCGCCGGTCTGGACCCAGGCCGGCAGCCTGACCGCTGCGGCCAAGGGCGTGATCGCACGGCTGAAGGACGCAGCGTCCGACGGTCTCAATCCCGCCGATTACCCGCTGCCGGACTTCGCGGCAGCCACGACACCTGATACGCTCGCCGATGCCGAGCTCAAGCTCACCGCCAGCATGTTCGACTATGCGCGCCAGGCTCAGAGCGGCCGCATGCACTGGTCGCAGGTCAGCGGCGACATCCTCTATCCCGAGCATCCGGTTGATCCGAACGAGGTGCTCGCCAAGGTCACGACGGCGGCGGACGCCTCCGCGGCGCTCGACAGCTACAATCCGCCGCAGAAGCTCTACAAGGAGCTGAAGGCGAAGCTCGCGGAGCTCCGCGGCCAGGGCAACGGCCCGGCGATCGAGATCGCCGATGGTCCGACGCTGAAATACACCCCGGCCGGCAAGAAGCAGGCTGAAATCGTCGTTGAAGATCCGCGCGTGCCGCAGCTGCGCGCCAAGCTCGGCATCGCGGAGAACGCCAACGACACCCGCTATGACGCGGCGGTCGCCGAAGCCGTGCGCAAGTTCCAGAACAGCGCCGAGCTCAAGGCGACCGGCATCCTCGACGACAAGACGGTCAAGGCGATCAACACCCCGAAGCGCGACAAGCAGATCGACGTGGTGCTGGTGAACATGGAGCGCTGGCGCTGGCTGCCGCGCGACCTGGGCGCGCCCTCGCTCGGCGACGCCTACGTCATCCTCAACATTCCCGACTACACGCTGAAGGTGATGCAGCGCGGCCAGCAGGTCTGGACCACCCGCGTCGTCACCGGCAAGCCCGGTACGCATGCGACCCCGTTGCTCACCGAGACGATGAAGTACATCACGGTCAATCCGACCTGGAACGTGCCGCCGTCGATCGTCTACAACGAATATCTGCCGGCGCTTCAGCAGGACCCGACCGTGCTCCAGCGCATGGGCCTCAAGCTCGAGCAGAACCGCGACGGCTCCGTGCACATCTCGCAGCCGCCCGGTGAAGCCAATGCACTCGGCCGCATCCGCTTCAATTTCCCGAACAAGTTCCTGGTCTATCAGCACGACACGCCGGACAAGAACCTGTTCGCCCGGGACGAACGCGCCTTCAGCCACGGCTGCATGCGCGTGCAGAACCCGGATCAGTACGCCTCGGTCCTGCTCAACATCGCGATGCCGAACGAGAAGTACACGCCGGAACGCATCCGCAGCATGTACGGCAAGAGCGAGATCGACCTGAAATTCCCGACACCGATCCCGGTCAACATCACCTATCAGACCGCATTCGTGGACGATGGCGGCAAGCTGCAATTCCGCAAGGACGTCTATGGCCGCGACGCGACCATGATCAACATCCTGAAGAACGTTCGCGGCAAAGATCTCGAGAACGTCGTCGCGCACTCCCAGCCGAGCTATTCACGCCCGGCAACGACGCTGCCGAACGGCGTGTTGGCGGCCAACAATGGCGGCTCGTCCGGCCCGAATTTCTTCGAGCGGTTGTTCGGAGCCCCGACCCCACCGCCGGCACCGGTTGGCCGCCGGCCGCAGCAGCAGCGGGTGTTCACCCGCTGAGCCAAGCCCGCCCCAAGACCTAATTTCCTGAAATTCTGCAATAAAATCAGCGACCTCATCCTGTGGATGGGGTCGCTTAACGTTAACCATTCTCCACCTGACCTCCGGCAGCGGGCGTTTTTTTGCCACACTCACCCGGTTAGGTTCGCGATCTGACTTGGTTTGGGGGCGGGAAGGTCAACCTCGAATTAACCTTCTCGCTTTAACAAAGCGTTCATCCTCTTTCGCGCGCTAACGGGGTTAGCGGGAGAGTCCATTTTGAACGCTCGTCGACTGGGTGGGCTCTAACGTGCTGACTGGTATCGCACGCCAATTTGCTGTGCTGTCGTTGTCCCATGCGGGAGTGAAGGCCGGATCACGGATCGGCCTCGCTGCCGTATTGCTGCTTGCTGCCGCGGGTTCAGTTCATAACGCCGCCGCGCTCAACGAGACCAAGACGCTCTCGTTCCACCACACCCATTCCGGCGAAGACCTCACCGTCACCTTCAAGCGCGACGGGCGCTATGACGAGGCCGCGCTGAAGCAGCTCAACCACTTCCTGCGCGACTGGCGCAGCCAGGACGAGACGGTCATGGACCGTCACCTCTTCGACATCCTCTGGGAAGTCTATCGCGACGTCGACGGCAAGCAGCCGATCCAGATCATCTCCGCCTACCGCTCGCCCGCCACCAACTCCATGCTCCGCCGCCGCTCCTCCGGCGTGGCGCGCTTCAGCCAGCACATGCTGGGGCATGCGATGGACTTCTACATCCCGAACGTGCCGCTGGAGCAGATCCGCTTCGCCGGCCTGCGCCTCCAGCGCGGCGGCGTCGGCTTCTATCCGACCTCAGGCTCGCCGTTCGTACATCTGGACACCGGCAGCATCCGGCATTGGCCGCGCATGACGCATGACCAGCTCGCGCGGGTCTTCCCGGACGGACGCACCGTCCATGTCCCGACCGACGGCACGCCGCTGAAGGGCTATGAGCTCGCCAAGGCCGAGATCGAGCGGCGCGGCAGCGGCGAGGATTCCGGCAGCAAGTCGAATTTCTTTGCCGCTCTGTTCAAGGGCAAGTCGGCTCCGGCCGCCGCGAGCAACGACGAGGATGACGAGGGCGCGCCCGCCCCGTCCGCGAAGACTGTCGCGCCGACCATGGTCGCCGCCGCGACCAAGCCGGCCGAGCCGGTGCCGACGCCGCGCGCCAAGCCGTCGGTCGCGGCGACGATCCAGCTCGCCTCGGCTGATGCGCAGGTCGTCGCGCTGCCCAAGCCGAAGCCGGCGCCCGTGGCTGACAAGCCGGCCGCCGGCAAATCTGCTGACGCCAAGCCCGAGACGCCCGCCGATATCATCAATGCCCGCGGCTTCTGGGACGCGCCGGCTACGCCGCAGCAGGCGACGCCAGCTCAAGTGGCTGCGCTGAAGGCCCGCCAGGCGCTTGCCGCCGCTGCCGATCCGCAGCCGACCGCGAGCCTATCCAGCGCCGCCTATCAGGCGCTGGCCTACGCGCCGGCGTCCGCTTCCCCGGTCGACCGCGCCAATGTCGTCGCCGCCTCCGCGCCGATCCCGCGCTCCGCCCGCCCGACCGCCGCGTCGCGCAACGTTGCGCCCGCGACCGAGATCAACACGGTGGTTGGCAAGCGCGTCGACGGCATGGTCGCAACCGCGACCCGGCTCTCCGCAGCCAAGGGCGAAAGCATCTGGCTCAAGATCGTGATGCTGTCGCCGAGCGCCAGCCGCGCGATGTCGGTCACGCTGATGGGCGAGCTCGACACGGCCGCAATGCGCGCCTACTTCGTCAAGCCGCAGTCCGTGATCGCCATGGGTTTTGCCGACGATCCGATGCAGGGCCTGTCCTGCGACAGTTTCTCAGGCACCGCCACCGCCAAGCTCGAGACGACGTCCTTCGTCATGCGGACGGCTTCGCTGCGCTGACGTCTTCGCGTGCCGCTAACGCTTCCTCCGTCGATCCAGATGATACGTCAACGCCAGCGACAGGCAGACCGATAGGTCCTGCTTCGGCAGCTTGCCCGACACCGGCAACGCCCTGGTCTGCCGATATTCGAACTGATCGGGAAAGCGTTCGCGAAAGGTATCGACCAGCGTCGTCTTGCAGTTGAACAGAATCGCAGCGTGCGCGGAGTCCTTCAGGCGGCCGAGCCGGATCGTGCTGCCACTGCCGGTCTCTTCGGTCAGATAAGCAGGCTCGCCCCATTTCAACGTTTCGGTGAGACGGCCGATGCCTTCATTCGCCGCAGCGGTCGCGAAGATCAGCTCGCGTACCCAAAGCAGCCGCTTGCCGATCGACGCCGGAAAAGCGTCGTAGGCACGGCTTACCTCGCGCGGCAGCGGCGGCGCAGTCACCGCGGTCTCCTTCGATCGACATGGTGTCGCCCTGGCAAAGCCAGGACGACACCGATAGCTCAGATCATTCCCAGTGCCTGCATGTAGGTCTCGAGGATCGTCTCGGCCTCGGCGCGCTCGTTCGGGTCCTGCTTGCGCATGCGCACGATGGTGCGCAGCGCCTTGACGTCGTAGCCATTGCCCTTGGCCTCGGCGAAGACGTCGCGGATGTCGTCGGAGATCGCCTTCTTCTCTTCCTCCAGCCGCTCGATCCGCTCGATGATGGACTTGAGCTGGTCCTTGGCAAATTTCGTCGCGGGCTCGTCGTCGCGGACGGCGGCGGAGGTGGCCATCTTGGTACTCCCAATGGAACTGGCAAAACGAGGTGACGCCGGCATCCTCACCGCGCGTGCTGGTTAGACCCTTAGGGTTCGGACCTCTCGGGTTCAAGGCAGCATCGCGCTCGTCCACAGCGCGCCCACACCTTCCTACGGCGCGTCGAAGAAAGCTGTTGTGTGATGCGACTCAAGGGCACCGCACATCGGGCTGCCGACGAGGCCGTTCAGTGCCCGGGATGAACCTTCTTCATGGCATCGAGCTGCTCAGGCGTGGCCGCGCCCTGGTATTTCGACTTCCACGCCTCGTAAGGCATGCCATAGACGGCTTCCCGGCTCTCGTCCTTGCTCAAGGCGACGCCTTGGGCGTCGGCGGCGTCCTTGAGCCAGTTGGACAGGCAGTTGCGGCAGAAGCCTGCGAGATTCATCAGGTCGATGTTCTGGACGTCTGTCCGCGTCTTCAAATGATCGACCAGGCGCCGGAAAGCGGCAGCCTCGAGTTCCGTTCTGGTTTTGTCGTCGATTGCCATGGCTGGATCCCTCGGCTTTGCGGAAATTTGCTGTGACCTGGATGGGTCACCCTTACGAGATCAGGTGGGGCCTGTCACAGATTTTGCCATATCGCGGCGCAAACGGGCGCGAAGCCGGCTTCGGGCAGTTCCCGGGCCCTACGCCAAATCGTCAATGATCTGATATAGCTTCCGCGACAATGATCGCCGAATCTCCCCGCTCCCCCCTTCGCCTGCTCGCCCGGTTGGTCCCGGTGCTGGTGGTTGGCCTGCTGTGCTTTTGGGCCAGCCCGGCCTCGGCCGATTTCCGGCTCTGCAACAACACATCGAGCCGGGTCGGCATCGCGCTCGGCTACAAGGATGCCGAGGGCTGGACCACCGAGGGCTGGTGGAACATCTCGTCCCGTTCCTGCGAGACCCTGCTGCGGGGAACGTTGGTCGCCCGTTTCTATTACATCTACGCCATCGACTATGACCGCGGCGGCGAATGGTCGGGCCAGGCCTTCATGTGCTCGCGCGACAAGGAGTTCACCATCCGCGGCACCGAGGATTGCCTCGCGCGCGGCTATGACCGGACCGGCTATTTCGAGGTCGATACCGGCGAGCAGCGGGCCTGGACCGTGCAGCTCACCGATGCCAACGAGCAGCCGTCAAAACAGCAGCGCGTGCCCGGTCTCCCCGGCCCAGTTGGCCCGGGGGTTCCAGGTTTGCCCAATGGCCCGCCCGGTGGTACGCCCCCCGCCGCGCCTGGCCTCCCGCCAGCTCCCTCGCCCCCGTCTGGAAATAAGCCATGAGGCGTCTTCGCCGTATCAAGATTCTCGCGACCCTGGGACCCGCCTCTTCGGACCTCGCGATGATCCGCCGCCTGTTCGAGGCCGGCGCCGACCTGTTCCGCATCAACATGAGCCACACCCCGCATGACAAGATGCGCGAGCTGGTGGCGACGATCCGCAACGTCGAGAGCAGCTATGGCAGGCCGATCGGCATTCTGGTCGATCTCCAGGGGCCAAAGCTCCGGCTCGGTGCCTTCGCCGAAGGCGCGGTCCAGCTCCAGAACGGGCAGACCTTCACGCTCGATTCAGACAAGACGCCGGGTGACACCACCCGCGTCCAGCTCCCGCATCCGGAGATCCTGGCCGCGCTGCGGCCGGGCCATTCGCTGCTGCTCGACGACGGCAAGGTGCGGCTGATCGCCGAGGAGACCTCGAAAGATCACGCGGTGACGCGCGTGGTGGTCGGCGGCCGGATGTCCGACCGCAAGGGCGTCAGTCTGCCGGACACCGACCTGCCGGTCTCGGCAATGACGCCGAAGGACCGCGCCGACCTCGAGGCGGCGCTGGTCACCGGCGTCGACTGGATCGCGCTGTCCTTCGTGCAGCGCGCCGACGACGTGCTCGAGGCCAAGAAGATGATCCGCGGCCGCGCCGCGGTGATGGCCAAGATCGAGAAGCCGCAGGCGATCGATCGCCTCGCCGACATCATCGACGCCTCCGACGCCCTGATGGTGGCGCGCGGCGACCTCGGCGTCGAGCTGCCGCTGGAACGCGTGCCGAGCCTTCAGAAGCAGATGACGCGCATGGCGCGGCGCGCCGGCAAGCCGGTGGTGATCGCGACCCAGATGCTGGAATCGATGATCCAGTCGCCGGTGCCGACCCGCGCCGAAGTCTCCGACGTCGCCACAGCCGTCTACGAAGGTGCCGACGCCATCATGCTGTCGGCGGAATCGGCGGCCGGCAAATTCCCGGTCGAGGCTGTCTCCACCATGAACCGCATCGGCGAGGAGGTCGAGCGCGACCCGATCTATCGCTCCGTCATCACGGCACAGCGGCCCGCCCCGGAAGCCACCGCCGGCGATGCCATCGCTGACGCCGCGCGGCAGATCGCCGAGACGCTCGACCTGCCGGCCCTGATCTGCTGGACCAGCTCGGGATCGACCGCCGTGCGCGTGGCGCGGGAGCGGCCGAAGCCGCCGATCGTGGCGATCACGCCGAACGTCGCGGCGGGACGCCGGCTGTCGGTCGTCTGGGGCATACATTGTGTGGTGGCGGAAGATGCGCGCGACCAGGACGACATGGTGAGCCGCGCCGGCCAGATCGCGTTCCGCGACGGCTTCGTCCGGGCGGGCCAGCGCGTGATCATCGTCGCCGGCGTGCCGCTCGGCATCCCCGGCACCACCAACATGGTGCGCATCGCCTCGGTCGGCCCCGAGGGCGAAGCGAATATCTAGGCCCGCTAACACGCGGCAAACAAAAATGTCGAAAACAACCCCATGCACAGTAGCCGGCGGGTCCGGCGCATGTGCTGGGGTTTTTCGCAAAGGCGAGCTCTGGCAATGGCCTGGGCGCGATCAGGTCCGCCGGTCGATCAGGCTGACGTTTTAGGCCCCAACCAGCGCTTTCGCCGCCGGCAGCAGCGTCTGCTGTACGACGAGACCCCTGGCGCGAGCGTCCATGACGCCGACCGCGCGGAGCGCCAGCAGCGTCACGGTCTGCACGGCATCGCGCATCCTGGCGGGATCGTCGAGATTGTCCGGCGCAAGCGGTCCGACCAGGGCCTCGTGCAGGGCGCCGAGCAGCGCGGTGGCGGCGAGCGCGGTGTCCTGCGCCGGCAGGTGGCCGGCGCGCACGGCGGCGTCGATCCGCGAGGCCATCTCGCCTGCGATCTCGCGCCGGCTGGCGAGGCGTGAAGCGCTGACATCGACATCAACCGGCTCGGCCAGGATGCCCCAGGCGAGCCTGCGCTGTGACAGGGTATGCACCGCCACGGTGGTCACCGCCGCCGCCAGCGCCGAAGACGGCCCCGGCGCCGCATCGGCGGCTCGCCGGATCGCCGTGAGCTCGTCGCGGGAGACTTCGGCGATCAATTCGGAGATCAAATCGGCCTTGGATGGGAAGTAGCGGTAGACCGTACCCGCAGCGACGCTTGCGCGAAGCGCGACCGGCGCAATCTGCACCGCCGCCATCCCGCCTTCCGCCGCCGCCTCCCGCGCCGCCGCCAGTATCGCACTGCGCCGGGCCGCAAGGCGCTTCACCACTTGATGCGTCCGCCGATAAACCATGGCGCGCTTCCTGTCCCCAGCATCCGGTCCGGCGCAAAGCTCGACCGCATGCTTTTCGCTGATCTTCGCCCAAATCGCCCTCAAGAACTGAACAACTATTCAGGGCGGAACACAAGACGCAAATGAGCATATGCGCGCGACGCAAACTTCGACGCGAGGAGAGCAGGTAAACGCATTCTTGCTTGGCGCGGCCGCGGTATGACGATCCGGTTTACCTCAACTTAAAAGCGATCATGCTCAGGTTGCCGATGCTTGCGCGCTGCTGCGTGCTGTCGTTTCAGCCCCGAGAGTCCGATGTCGATTTCCATGACAAGCAGCGTACCCGTCCGCGGTGTTGCGCGCTGGCTTCTGCCGTTCTGCATCGCCGCCGGCGTCTACCTGTTCTTCCTGGGCATCGGCGACATCATGCTGCGGGATACCGATACGCTGTGGCAGATCAAGATCGGGCAGTGGATTCTCGAACACCGCGCCCTGCCCTACACCGACATCTATTCCTTCACGCGAGCCGGCGAGCCCTGGATCTCGAGCTCCTGGCTATCGCAAGTCCTGTTCGCGCTGGCTTACGAGCCGTCGAACTGGTCGGGGGCAGTTATCCTGACGTCGCTCGCGATCGGAGCGACGGCGGCGATTTTCGTCTACTTGCTTGAGCCCTATCTGGAGCCTGTGCGCGCCTTTCTGCTCGTCACCCCGCTCCTCTTCATGTCGATGGGCCACTTTCTCGCCCGCCCGCACATGCTGGCACTGCCTGTCATGCTGGCCTTCGTCGGCGGGCTGCTGGCGGCCGCCGATCGGCGCACCGCGCCCTCGTGGCTATTGCTTCCCTTGATGGCGCTATGGGCCAATCTTCACGGCGGCTTCGTCATGGGGCTGGCGCTGATTGGACCCATCGGCCTCGATGCGATCGCGTCCACCGATCGCAAGGACCGCTTTGCACTGGCGTCGCGCTGGGCCTTGTTCGGGCTTGCTGCGCTTGCCGCAAGCTGCTGCACGCCCTATGGCTGGAATACGCCGCTCGCATCGGCGAAAATCCTCAGCCTAGGCAAGTTGCTCTCGCAGATCTCGGAGTGGATGCCCGCTGATTTCAGCTCGTTCGACTTGTTTGGTGCCAGCCTGCTCGGATTGATCGCCCTCGGCTACTACAAAGGATTGGTGCTGCCGTGGACCCGCATTCTTCTGCTGCTCGGCCTGGTCTGGGCGGCACTCAACCACGTCAGAAACATCGAGGTCTTTGCGTTGCTGACCCCGCTCGTGCTGGCGAAACCGTTGAGCGAACAATTGGGCGCGGCCAGAGCGGTCGTGCTCGCACGGGCTGAAGCACGGCCGTCCTTTGTAGTGACCGCGATCGCCGCGCTCGTGATCGTTGCGACCAGCTGGAGTATCACGCGGTCCTATGCCACGCCGACGCGGTATGCCTTTATCGGCAATCCGACCCCTCGGGCTGCAGTCGACCTGCTCGAGCAGCGGCACGCGCAACGCATCTTCAGCACCGCTCCGATCGGGAGCTATCTGATCTTCCGCAATATCAAGACCTTCATCGATGGCCGTGCCGAGCTGTATGGAGAGCAGTTCGTGCTTGACTATTTCGACGCCATCGAGGGCAAGAACGCGGAGACTCTGCTGCGTCTGCTTGATACCTACCAGATCGACGCCACACTGCTGAACGGATCGACTCCCGCCGCAAGGATCATGGACCACGTGCCGGGCTGGAAGCGGCTCTACTCGGATGACCTCGCCGTCATCCACATCCGCGATGACGCACCGGCGAAGCTATCCTCATCACCGTGAGCCACGGATCAGGCGTTAAACTCTCGCGGCCTCGCATGGACGAGACGGCTTCGGCGAAGAAAAAGACTTCGCTGGAACAAGTCTTCGCTAGAACAAGACTTGGCACGAAAGACTTGGCACAAAAGGCTTGGCACAAAAGAAAAGAGCCTTGTCCGGGACAAGGCTCTTTTTACTCTTGGTCCGTTCAGTCTTACTTGAGGCTGGACGAGATCGAGTTGAACTTGGCGTTCAACGTGGAGCCCAGGTTATTGACGACAGTGATGATCGCCAGCGCGATACCGGCGGCGATCAGACCGTATTCAATGGCGGTGGCGCCGGATTCATCTTTCGCGAAATTCGCAACGAGGTTCTTCATAAAGAGCTCCAAATGAGTACACGAGGCTACAACTGATCTGGTCTGTTTGGGCTTCCCAGCGCCGCTCGACCATGAACCGAACGTAGTGGCAAAGAATTGCGCCGCAGTTAATTCGACTGCGGAAACACAGAGCGGTTTGCGTGTATTCGCCGATGGTAAACCGAAATCTAAAACGATCCGTTAAATTGTCGAGACATCAAGCCAGCCCGGCATCTCCGGTTTACCCGGAATTATGCCCGCCGTGGTCCAATGTCGATCGCTCGGCACCCCGACAAAAACAACAGGACGACGAGGCGGCATGTCCCTTTCCTTTGTGAACAGCATCACGGTGCAGGGTCGTGCGCGAGCCCTGGTGCCGCTGTGCGTCGGTGCGGGCGCCTATCTCTTCTTCATGTATGTCGGCGACACGCTGCTTCAGGACTCCGACTCGTTCTGGCAGATCAAGATCGGACAATGGATCCTCGATCACGGCGCTATGCCGTACACGGACATCTATTCCTTCACGCGGACGGGCGCGCCGTGGATTTCGACGTCGTGGCTGTCCCAGGTACTGTTCGCTCTCTCCTATGCGCAATTGGGCTGGGCAGGTCCCGTCATCCTCACCGCGACGGGAGTCGCGCTCACGGCCGCGATCTTCGTCTATCTGCTCGACCTGCAGATCGAGGCACCGCGCGCAGTGCTGTTTGCGATGCTGGCCCTGCTGCTGTCGCTGCATCATGTCCTGGCGCGTCCGCATATCCTGGCGTTGCCTGTCATGGTGGCGTGGGTCGGCCTGTTGATAGCGGCCGCCGACCGCAGGAGCGCACCGTCCTGGTACTGGCTGCCGCTGATGGCGCTGTGGGCGAACTTGCATGGCGGCTTCGTGCTCGGTCTGGCGCTGATCGGCCCGATTTCGCTCGAGGCCGTCGAGCACGCCGAGAAAGGACGGCGGCTGCAGCTGTTCCTGCGCTGGGTGCTCTTCGGCATCGGCGCATTGGTCGCGAGCTGCTGTACGCCGTACGGCTGGAGAACGCTGCTGGGCGCCACCAATATCTTGGGCCTGGGCGAGTTGCTCTCGCTGATCTTCGAATGGATGCCGGCGAACTTTGCCACCTTCTCCTCGTTCGAAGGCGCCCTGCTCGGCCTGATCGCGTTCGGCTATTATCGCGGCCTCGTGCTCTCGGCGCCCAGGATCTTCCTGATCCTATTCTTGACCTGGAGCGCGCTGACCCACGTCAGGAGCATCGAGGCGTTCGCGTTCCTGGTGCCGCTGGTATTGGCGAAACCGCTGGGCCAGCTAGCCTCGCGCCCGCAGCCGGACGTAACCGGTACCGACCGCTGGCCGGCCCGCTATGTCACCGCGCTTGGCGCGCTGATGATCGTCGCCGCGAGCTGGACCTCGACCTCGCTTTACATGCAGCATCACCACTTCACCTTCACCATGACGCAGACTCCGGTCGCGGCAGTCGACTTGCTCGAACAACGCAAGGTCCAGCGCGTCTTCAACGCCTACCAATTCGGCGGCTATCTGATCTCGCGCGACGTCCCTGTTTACGTCGACGGCCGCGCCGAGCTCTATGGCGAGAAATTCGTCATGGACTTCTTCAAGGCGACCGAGGGCAAGAAGCCCGAGCTGCTTCCGCACCTGCTCGACGAATACAAGATCGACGCAACGCTATTGGCCGCCGATGCGGCCGGACCGCAGATCCTGGACATGGTCAAGGGCTGGAAGCGGATCTATACAGACGATATCGCAGTAATCCATGTTCGGGACGATGCGGCTGCGACGCCGCCGAAGTGAAGACGTAGCTCCCGTGAATGGGACGTCCGCTTCAAAGGGTGAAGCAGACCTGAGGCGCTCGGGCCACTTCGCCGTCTGCTCCTTAGCCGACTTCGTCAGAAAGTGGACCGATCCAGCAAATTTCGCGAACGACGATCGCAAGCCCGGAAGATCGGTAGTAAGCGGCTCTCGCGAGATAGTTTCCTGGTCGTAACGCCAGAACCTGATGTTTACTGCGCAAATCGTCTCCTCTATCCGATGCATCTAGCAACCACATTGCACCGGACCCACCTGTGCCGAATTCCAGGCGTTCAGCGTTTGAACTTTTCAGAAGGTTCCGCAGTTGTGGACTTTGCAACGCAGGTTCGATGAGTCTTTCGTCATCAATCCCAAGCCATTGAACCAGAAAGCCCCTGTCACGGTGACCACTGGAGCACCACGCGATGTCGCCGGCATCGCCAGATAGCACAACAGCGCTGCCTTGGTAGCAGGCAATTGATCCCAGCCAAGTTCTCACTCTACATGCACGGGCATAGTCGCTTTGGTCGGCCGGATCTTCATGATCGCGCCATCCTTCGATACCCCGCCAATGCGGGAGTTGTTCGTCAGCAATCAGCAGGTGAGGACCGCCGGTTGTCGTTATCCAATTGTGTGTTCGCAACATACGTCGAACGATAGCAGGTATTTCTAGTGTTGGCCCGTAGTCGACGCGCCAAGGCGAGTTGCCGCTCTTCGCTTCCGAGGGCGTAGCGGACATAGCAAGCGTTCGCGGGCTGATCGGGGTTTCAGTATCCGTCTCGGCGCTTTGAATTGGGCGTCCAGGAAGTCAAACCTTCCCCGATCGAGAGAGATGATCCGAGTTCCGGACTCGCATTGGTTCGACCAAAAAGCCGATCCCTCATCAATCATCAATTGCCCGTTTGCAGTTCGCCGAAGCGCTCCCAGCTCTTGCCATTGAAGCGCATGAACTGCATCTGGTCGACCGGGACATGGTCGGTGGTGCCGGTGCTGACCTTGATGCCGGGCAGCAGCATCGGCAATTCGAGATCGCGGATCGCAAACGCCTGCTTGAGGATGTTCTCGGTCGACAGATCATTGCCGCAGGCTTTCAGCACCGCCTCCAGCGCCATCGCGCTGTTGTAGGCGTTGACGTAATTGGTGTCGTGCTGGTCGGCCTCCGGCAAATATCTGGTCATGAACTCGCGCCAGCCCCTGACGCCGGCATCGTCCTTCCAGGCGGGATCGTCGGGGTCTTTCACGTAAGCGGTGGAGAGGATGCCGGTGCCGGCTTCCAGTCCCGCAGGCTCCATCACCGTCGAAACCCACACCGCAACGTTAGACAGGAACGTCATGGGCCGCCAGCCGATCTCGAAGGATTTGCGGATCGCTTGCGCCGCGAATTTCGGCGTCGCCGCGATCACGAATACATCGGCGCCCGAGGCCTTGAGCTTCACGATCTGGGAATCGATGGTCGGGTCCTGGATCTCGTAGGTCGCGCCCGTGACGACGCTATCGTATTTCTCGCCGAGCACGTCCTTCAGCCCGGCGAGATAGTCTCGGCCGTAATCGTCGTTCTGCGAGATAACGGCGAACTTCGCGTTCGGATTCTTCGCCAGCGCGTAACGCGCATAGAGCCGCGCTTCATAGCGGAACGGCGCCTGCACGCCCATCGTCGCCTGCGGATATTGCGCGACGTCGGCGAATTTCGAGGCGCCGGAGCCGATGAAGAGCTGCGGCACGTTCTTGGACTGGAGGTATTTCGCGATCGCCGTGTTGTGGGCGGTACCGATCGAGGAGAAGATCAGCGCCACCTCGTCGCTCTCCACCAGCCTGCGGGTCTGCTCGACCGATTTCGGCGGCGCGTAGCTGTCGTCGAGCGAGATCAGATTGACGTTGCGGCCGTTGATGCCGCCCTTCTCGTTCAGCATCTTGAAATAGCCGACCTCGCCCTTGCCGAGCGCCCCAAAGGCCGACACCGGCCCGCTGTAGGGCATGGTCTGGCCGATTCTGATCTCGGTCGCGGTGACGCCGCGCATTTCGGCGGCGGCGGATGGAGCGGACAGGAACGAGAATGTCACGAACGATACGGCGCCAAGCGCGCCCAATGCCCTCGCAAAGCGCATCGGCTTGCCCTCCCCTTTATCTGCGCGGTCGAGCCGCACCTTCATTGAGGAGAGCATGCCACGACATCACCGCAGACTCCAATCGCTATGAGTCGCGAGGATCGGAGAGCGAGCAAGGTAAGGGTGCCACCAACGGCGGCGCCCCATGGATGGGCGGCACTGCGCAAGGGCGGCTTTGCGCACCTACCTGTTCGTCGTGAGACGCTCAGTTGCCCACGTTTGAAAAGCACCACCCAACAAAAAACGCGGCGTTTCCGCCGCGTTTTTCAATCCAATCTGCCGTACGCGATTACGCCTGCGGCTGCGGCTCCAGGCCGGGATCCGGATCGGGCCGCGGGCGCGACTTGCCGGCCGGAGGCACGGCGGAGGCACGCGGCGTGGTCGGCTCGAGCACCGATTCGCGGTTCGGCTTCTTGCCCTTGAGCAGGTCGATGATCTCGTCGCCGGAGAGCGTCTCGAATTCGAGCAGGCCCTTGGCGAGAGCTTCGAGATCGGCGCGCTTCTCGGTGAGAATACGCGTCGCTTCGTTGTAGCCTTCTTCGACGAAACGTCGGATCTCGGTGTCGATCTTCTGAACCGTCGCTTCCGATGCGTTTTGGGTGCGCGACACCGACATGCCCAGGAAAACCTCGTCCTGATTCTCGCCATAGGACACGGTGCCGAGCGCCTCGGACAGGCCCCAGCGCGTCACCATCATGCGCGCCAGACGCGTCGCCTGCTCGATGTCGGACGACGCACCCGAAGTCACCTTCTCGCGGCCGAAGATCAGCTCTTCGGCGACGCGGCCGCCCATCATGATGGCAAGGCGCGAGGTCATCTGCTCCAGCGACATCGACAGCTTGTCGCGCTCGGGCAGCTGCATGACCATACCCAGCGCACGACCGCGCGGAATGATGGTCGCCTTGTGGATCGGGTCGGTCGCGACGACGTTGAGGCCGACGATGGCGTGGCCGCCCTCGTGATAGGCCGTCAGTAGCTTCTCTTCCTCGGTCATGACGAGCGACTTGCGCTCGGCGCCCATCATCACCTTGTCCTTGGCTTCCTCGAACTCGGCCTGGGTCACCATCCGCTTGTTGCGGCGGGCGGCGGTGAGCGCGGCTTCGTTGACGAGGTTCATCAGGTCGGCACCGGAGAAACCCGGGGTGCCGCGCGCGATGGTCTTGAGGTTGATATCCGGCGCCAGCGGCACCTTGCGGACGTGGACCTTGAGGATTTGCTCGCGGCCGACGACGTCCGGGTTGGGCACCACGACCTGACGGTCGAAGCGGCCGGGACGCAGCAGCGCGGGATCGAGCACGTCGGGACGGTTGGTCGCGGCGATCAGGATCACGCCCTCATTGGCCTCGAAGCCGTCCATCTCGACCAGCAACTGGTTCAGCGTCTGCTCGCGCTCGTCATTGCCGCCGCCGAGGCCGGCGCCACGGTGACGACCGACGGCGTCGATTTCGTCGATGAAGATGATGCAGGGCGCGTTCTTCTTGGCCTGCTCGAACATGTCGCGGACGCGGCTGGCGCCGACGCCGACGAACATCTCGACGAAGTCAGAACCCGAAATGGTGAAGAACGGCACGTTGGCTTCGCCCGCGACCGCACGCGCGATCAGGGTCTTGCCGGTGCCGGGAGGGCCGACCAGCAGCACGCCGCGCGGAATGCGACCGCCGAGGCGCTGGAATTTGCCGGGGTCGCGCAGGAATTCGACGATCTCCTGCAGGTCCTGCTTGGCCTCGTCGACGCCCGCAACGTCCTCGAAGGTGACGCGGCCATGCGCTTCAGTCAGCATTTTTGCGCGCGACTTGCCGAAGCCCATCGCCTTGCCGGCGCCGCCCTGCATCTGCCGCGACAGGAAGATCCACACGCCGATCAGCGCGATGAAGGGCAGCCAGGAGACCAGCAGCGAGACGAACCACGGCACGTTGTCGCCGGGCGGCTTCGCGGTGATCTGCACCTTGCTGTCATAGAGGCGCTTCACGAGCGTCGGATCGCTCGGCGCATAGGTCTGGAAGCTCGAGCCGTTGGTGAAGGTGCCGTGAATGTCCGGCCCCTGGATCACGACGTCGCGCACATTGCCGCGGTCAACCTCGCTCAGGAGCTGGGAGAAGGCGATGTCCTGCGAGGAGGCGCGCTGACCCGGATTCTGGAAGAGCGTGAACAACGCCAACAGCAGCAGGACAATGATGACCCAGAGGGCGAAATTGCGCAGATTGGCGTTCATCGATCTTCCTTCGTGGTCGCGCGGATCGCGGCCTGAGCCTTGGGCAGTGATTTGGGCAGCGCGAGGAAATCCCCAAGGAATCCTCTCGGTTAGACGGATACAATCTAGGTGTCGCTCCGGTCGCTGCCAAGGGAACGAGATGGGACTATTTAGCCCATCTTAGTCCGATTCCCGCTGAAATAATGGCACCCGGATCCCGCTTTTTCCTGCCTGGTTAAGGTGTCCTCACGGCGCGGTCTCGAAACGGCCGGTGCGATGATCCGCCCCTATCCACCCTCGATCAACCCTTGCGCCGGGCCGGCGCCGGCCCGATGCGGATATGTCCCCCGACAAGGCTGATCAAGGCTCCCGCAAGCGTCTGCTTCAGGGCCGGCCGGCCATTTGCGGGTGCGCGGGGACTTGCGGCAATGGCCTGATCGAGCACGGCCAGGAGGGATTCGACCTTGCCGAGTTCCGCCGGTCCCTCATGCCCGAACGCGTTGATGGCCCGCAGCAGGATCCGCAGCCGGACCTCCTCCGGCAGGGCGGCAAACACGGGGGCCTCGAAGCTTCGACCACCCGCCTGCGGCGCATCGCCGCGATCCCGCAAACGGAGGAAGCGCTCGGCTCCATCGGTCAGCACCTCGACGGCCGCATTGGCGCGCGCCAACCTTGCCGCGAGCCGGGCCAGGCTGCGGGCATCACCGCCCTCCGCCGCGAGCTGCGGCAGCAGCGCACGCAGCCGCGGCCGGGTAAAGGCAGCGTCGTGGTTGGTGGGATCGTCGGCAAAGCCGATCTTCGCCCGCTTCAAGGTCGCGATCAGCTGCGACTTCGGAACATCGAGCAGCGGACGCGCCAGAACGACGCCGTCGCGCTCGGTGAGACGGGCCATCGCCGACAGCCCGGCCAATCCGCTGCCGCGGACAAGCCGCATCAACAGGGTCTCGGCCTGGTCGTCGCGGGTGTGGGCGGTCAGCACGTGGCTCGCACCCGCTTTGCGTGCAGCCTGCACGAGCAGGCGGTAGCGGGCTTCGCGCGCGGCGGCCGGCAATCCCGTTTTCGGCTTGGCGCCGCGCCAGCGCAGGGTCCGATGCGGCAAGCCAAGCCCGGTCGCCAGACGCTTGACCTCGCGCGCCTCGCGCGCCGCCTCCGGCCGCAAGCCGTGGTCGATGGTGACGACGGTGAGACGCGGGCCGCACGCGAGGCTGCGGTGCCAGCGCGCCGCAAGCCACATCAGCGCGACCGAGTCGGGCCCGCCGGAGACCGCGAGCAACAGTCCCTGCGCGCCCTTCAGGCCTGCGAAGAGGCGCCTGGCCTCACGCGCCGTGATCGGGGAATTGTCCTCTGACATGATGCTGCAATCGTCCGCGGATGGACCGAATGTTTAGCGCAGCGCCATCAATCTTGTCAGGATCAATCGCCGCGCGTCAGCACTTCACCCGCTTCTGCTCGCGGTCGACCGCGGCTTTGACGCCGGCGGAAGCGCGCGGATATTTGCGGCCGACTTCGCCGAAGGCGGCGCACGCGGCCTCCTTCTCCTTCAGCGCCGCCAGCGACTGGCCGAGCCGCAGCAGGGCGTCCGGCGCCTTGGCGGATTTGTCGTATTTGGTGGTGACGGCGAGGAAGGCTTCCGCGGAGTCGCGATATTGCTGGCGCTGGAAATAGCTCTCGCCGAGCCAGTATTGCGCGTCGCCGAGCAACGGGTCGCTCGGATATTTCTGCGAGAAGTTCTTCATGGTCTGTTCGGCCAGCGCATAGTCCTTGCGCTGCATGTAGCCGATGCCGAGGTCGAATTCGTCGCGCGGCGTTGCCGAGGGCGGCAGCGTCGTCAGCGCCCGGGCGCCTGCCGGCGCGGGAGAGCCGGATGGGGCCGGCGGATAGCCGGGCTGCGCAGCTTGGGGGGCGGTCGCCTGCGGATAGCGAGCGCCGCTGTTGCCGAGATCAAGCGGTTCGCCGGCGCCACGGCCGCCGGGGCTGCCGCTCGGGGCACCTGCGGGCATCGGTTGCTGCCCGCCGCCGAGCGCGCGCGGCGCACCCGGCGCATTCGGGCTCTGGTTCGGGTCGAAGGCATCGCCGCGGCGGCGCATGCCCGGGGCGCCGGGCGCAGGCTGCTCCTGAACGATCGGCGCCGGAGAGGCGATCTGCGGCTGCTCGTAATTCGGCTGGGCCGCTTGCTGGTGCGGCGGCTGCTGGCGATAGGCCGGCGCGGCTTGCGCGGGCGGCATGGCCGCGACATTGGGCTGGACCGGAGTCTGGCCGGGCGCAGCTTGCGCGCCGCCCTCGAGCGCTCGCAGCCGCTCTTCGAGCTGGCGGTTGCGATACTGCAGCTCTTCGTTCTGGCCGGTGAGCTGGCGCAACTGGTTCTCCAGCCGCTCGATCCGCATCTCGGGATCTGCATCGTCCGACTGTGCGAGGGCGGGCGAGCACAAAGAGAGCAGCGCGGCGATCGCCACGGTGCCGGTGAAGACCTTAAATCTGGATGACATCTTGCCCTGACGACGAAAGCGAAATGGCCTGCGACCGAACATTCGACGCGCCACACATTGAAGGGGAGTACGCCAAAACTGTGACTGAAACAAAGGGGTTTCCGTCACAGATCGCTGAAACGAAACCGGCGCCCGAGAGGGCGCCGGCATAATCGGTTTCTGAAGATGAACGGCGCCTGAGTGTCAGGAGCTCGCGTTCAGCACGGTGACGGCGCGCCGGTTCTGCGACCAGCAGGAGATGTCGTTGCAAACGGCCACCGGCCGCTCCTTGCCGTAGGAGATCGTGCGCATGCGGTTCGGATCGATGCCGCGCGAGGCGAGGAACGAACGCACCGACTGGGCGCGGCGGGCGCCGAGCGCGATGTTGTATTCGCGGGTGCCGCGTTCGTCGGCATGACCTTCGACGGTGAAGCTGTAGCGCGGATAGCTCTGGAGCCACTGCGCCTGCTTCTCCAGGGTCACGATCGCCTGCGGGGTCAGATCGGTCTGGTCGCTTTCGAAGAACACGCGGTCGCCGACATTGACGACGAAGTCTTGCTGGCTGCCCGGCGTCGCCGCGTTGGCCATCGCATCCGTGGCAGCATTCTTGTTGGCGCAGGCACCCATCGACAACGCGACGGCAAGCACCGCGGCCAGCTTCAATCCCTGGAGGATGCGCATAGGATGTTTCATTCCGGAGCCTCCACGCTCACGTTTCGTCCACTGCTGTCCGGTCTACAGGGGGTTGGTTAAGCGAACGTTCCGTCAACCTTGATGGAACCTTGCCACAGCCGGTCAAATGCCCCCAACCAGCGAAAAGCAACCGTCATGGTTAATGGGTTGTAAATGTGGCGCGATGGTGAAGGCAAGCCGCGCCGAGCGGCAAAAACCGCGGCCTTTGCTGGAATTTTAGGCTCTCACGTGGAGACGCTGGGGCCAGTCCCTTGGGGCCAGCCCCTTGGGCCAGACCCTGGGCCTAGCGGGCAGAACCCGTCGCCGAGGCGGCTACGTCCGGGGTCCGCTGAGTGGCCAGCGACACCGGCCGCGGGGCCGCCTGGCGCGGGCTGCTGCGTTGAAACAACATGCGCCGCTCAAAAGCGCTGGAGCGCATGATCGGAAAGCGCGTCAGGACCTTTTCCCGCAGGTTCCGGAAATCGGACGCCATCAGCACGGCCTTCTTGGTGGGCCAGCCCGGAAACCCGCGGGGCTCCGGTGAAATGGTCTCGTGCAGGAAGACGCGACGATAAAACGCCTGATGGTCGGTCCGGATCATGGCCAGCCCGGTGTCGGCGTTGAAATGATCGCAAGCCACAAAAGCCAGCCGCACCGTCAGATAGGGCAGCTCCGGAAAACGCTGGTGCTTTTCGGGATCGGCAACAAACCGGCATGGATCGATGAGAACTTCGCCGCGGTCGAGGCGGGGATGCAGGACGTCGCCAAACACTTCGGTCGTGTAGGACATCCGCCAGTCCGACGTCAGGACGTGAATGCGAACGGAGCTGCAGAGCTCTCCATCGACATAGACCCCGAAATTCCAGGTGTTGGGCGCATCGTCGAAGCGATCGGTCACGCGCCGCGACTCCGACGGCTCGATCAGTCCGGCGTGCAGATAGGCCCGGTACCGCATCAGATAGAGGTTGTCTCGGTCCTCGGGAGTTTCGATCAGGCGGTAATCGATGCGGTCAAACAGAGCGGCTCCCCGCGGAAGGAGCACCGTTTGCGGTTCAGCTCCAGACGTCATCCAGTACCCCTACACTCCAAAGCAACTTCTGCGAGTGTGACGAGATTAATGGTTCATTAACGGAATTGCAAAGGCTTAGAAACGTTAGGGTTAACCTTTGCGGCCCGCAAAAACACGGGGCGCGCACAAGAGCCAAGACGTTGAAGGAGCAGGCAGTGAAAGATCAGGCGATCGATCGCGAGGACACCATGACGATCTGGTCCTCAGCCCCGCGCCGGCCATGCGAGGCATTGAGCAATTGGCGAATCCGGACTGCCGGCACCGGCCGGCTGAACAGATAGCCCTGCCCTTCGGTCACGGTGCCGTCGGCGCTGATCAGCTCGAGCTGATCATTGGTCTCGATGCCCTCGACCACGACCGCCATGCCGAGATCGGCCGACAGCCGCGCCACGCCGCGCAACAGCGTCAGCGGCCGGTCGGCATCGATGCCTTCGAGGAAAGAGCGGTCGATCTTCACCTTCTGCATCGGGAAATTGTGCAGGTAGCTGAGGCTCGAATAGCCGGTGCCGAAATCATCCAGCGAGATGCGCACGCCGATCGCATGCAATTGCGACAGGATGTCGTGCGTGAGCTGGGTATTGCGCAACAGCGAGGATTCGGTGATCTCGATCTCCAGCCGATGCGCCGGGAGCCCCGAAACCTCGAGTGCGTAGCGGATTTCGCTCAAGACGTCGCGCTGGTGGAATTGCTGCGGCGAGAAGTTGACGGCGACGTTGACGCCCTCCGGCCATTTCATGCATTCCATGCAGGCGCGGCGCAGGATCCAGCGGCCGAGATCGACGATCAGCCCCATGTCCTCGGCGACCGGGATGATGTCGACCGGCGAGACCGTGCCGCGCACCGGATGATTCCAGCGCAGCAGCGCCTCGCACGTCGTGATCTTGCCGGACTTCAGATTGACCAGCGGCTGGTAGAACAGCTCGAATTCCTCGTTGGCGAGCGCCTTGCGCAGATCGAGCTCGAGGATGCGGCGCGCCTCGACGGTCGCCGCCATCTCGTCGCGGAAGAAGCAGAAGGTGCCGCGGCCGTCGGCCTTGGCCCGGTACAGCGCCATGTCGGCGTTCTTGAGCAGCGTGTCCGCGCTGACGCCCTCCGGCGAGGTCAACGCGATGCCGACGCTGGCGCCGATCTCGACCAGATGATTGTCGATGCGGTAGCGCTCGCTCAGCCGTTCGACGATCCGGCGCGCCAGCGCGGCGGCGTCCTCGGGCGAGGAGATGTTCTCCTGGAACACGACGAATTCGTCACCGCCGAAGCGGGCGACGAAATCCTCAGGGCGCAGCATCTCGCGCAGACGGTTGGCGACCGCGCACAGCAGCTGGTCGCCGCAGGGATGGCCGAGCGTGTCGTTGACCTGCTTGAACTGGTCAAGGTCGACGAACAGCAGCGCGGACAGGCGCTCGGCGTCGTGCGAGATCGCCAGCAGCCTTTCGATCTCATCGCGGAAATGAACGCGGTTGGGGAGCGCGGTGAGGTCGTCGTAGCGCGCCAGATGCGTAATCTTGGCTTCGGCGCTGCGACGGTCGGTAATGTCCTCGAGCAGCACCACCGCGCCGCCGTCAGCCATCGGCTGCACAGTCCAGGACAACGACCGGTTTCGCTGCGTATCGGGATCGGCGGTGATGATCTCCTTGGCCTGCGAACTCTCGATGTCCGCGACGATCCGCTCGCCGCTCCCAGCCGAGATGGATCCGGCGCTGACGCACGCCGCGACGATGTCACGCGCGTTGATGCCGCGCTGCGCGAGACCTTCCGGCAGGTTCATCATTGCGCCGAAGCGGTGGTTCATGACCGCCAGCTGTCCGTCGACGCGGAACATGCAGAGGCCGTGCGGCATGTTGTTCAGCGCCGTATCGAACTGGCCGGCGAGCGCGGCTTCGCGTTCCCGAGCCACGACCGCACCCATGAAGATTCGGTGCAGATTCACCGAGAGCTGCATGATCGCCATCAGGAACGCGCCGCTGACCAGCGCCATCGCGATGTAATAGGGCGTTCCACGCAGCGCCAAGGCAAGCACGGCCGGACCGAAAATCAGCACGGCCTGGAGGTGAAAGATTGCAGGCCGGCCATATGCCCTGCCCGCGCCGCCCGCCGCGATTCCGGTGGTGACCGACAAGGCGATCATGTGGGCCACGGCGTCGTCCGTAGCCAACAGGGCGGTGGCGCACCAGATGCCGATCGCAGCCGCCTGGATCTTTGCCCCGATCTGATAGCGCTTCTGCCAGCGTGCGGCCGCCTCGACGGTCATGACCGCCTGACGTGCCTGATAGAGGCGCAGGTCGATCGCGCGCGCGGACCCGGCCAGCACAAGAAGTGCGACGCACGCCCAGATCAGCGGCTCGCCCGTCCTCAGGGCGGTGAGGGCCGCACCGATCGACACGAAAATGAGTCCGGCCAGCAAGGGGCCCGGCGCTTCGAACAGCGAATCGATTTGCGCCGCCGAAGTTTTCGGCGGCCGCTGTTCCGGCTCTCCGCTCTGACTTGCAAACTGCATCTGGTGTTTACGCGCGTCCTGTCTGGAGCGCAGTTTTACCGATCCGGTATGAAGTCTTTCTGAGGGAACATCGTTAAAGTCGAGTTGTTTTGAGTGACCAATAGTCGAAATACATCAATAGAAACAAACTCATGGGAAAAGTTTGCCGAGTGCAACCTTAAAGAACAATTATCGCGGGGAAACATCTGGCAAAGTTTTCGGAAAAGGCGCGCGGTCAAATCATCGCGCGCCGCGGGCAGCGGCTAGCCCGATGTCGAGGACAATAGCGGCGACCATGCCGGGTCGGAAGCGAAGCCCGGCGTCGGCACCTTCAGCTCGTTGCGCCCCGAGATGTCGACGGAGAACAGCGACGGCCCGCCGCTGCCGCCGGGATCGCGGAAGAACATCAGCACACGGCCGTTCGGCGAGAAGGTCGGACCTTCGTTGTGGTAGCCGGAGGTGAGAAGCCGTTCGCCGGAGCCGTCCGGCTTCATCACGCCGATCGAGAACTGCCCGCCGCCTTGCCTGGTGAAGGCGATGTAATCGCCGCGCGGCGACCACACCGGCGTCGAATAGGTGGCGTTGTTGTCGTCCTTGGAGAAGGAGATGCGCTGCGCCGCTCCGCCGCCCGCTGCCATGACATAGATCTGCGATCTGCCGCCGCGATCGGACTCGAAGCAGATGCGGGCGCCGTCCGGGGAGTAGGACGGAGAGGTGTCGATCGCGGGCGTGTCGGTGAGGCGCGTGGTCGAGCGCGAGCGCAGATCCATCACGAACAGGTTGGAATTGCCGCCCTGCTGCAGGCTCATGATGACGCGCTGGCCGTCCGGCGAGAACCTCGGGGCAAAGGTCATGCCCGGGAAGTTGCCGACAATCTCGCGCTGGCCGGTCTCGATGTTGAACAGGTAGACCTTCGGATCGCCCTGGCCGAACTCCATGTAGGTGATCTCTTGCGAATTGGGCGAGAAGCGCGGCGTCAGCACGAGGTCGGAGCCGCGGGTCAGATAGCGCACATTGGCGCCGTCCTGGTCCATCATCGCGAGCCGCTTGACGCGGCGCTCTTTCGGCCCGGTCTCGTCGACGAACACCACGCGGCTGTCGAAATAGCCCTTCTCGCCAGTCAGCTTCTCATAGATCTGGTCGGAGATGATGTGGGCGATCCGGCGCCAATATTCCGGCGAGGTGAAATATTGCTGGCCGGCGAGCTGCTGGCCGGTGACCACGTCCCACAAGCGGAATTCGGCCTTGAGGCGTCCGTCCGGCTGCCGCGTCATGCGGCCGGTGACGAGGGCCTGCGCGTTGAGGGTTTTCCAGTTCTCGAATTGCGGCGCGACGTCGATGTTGCTGATGCGCTCGATGAAAGCGGCCTGGTCGACCGGCGCGAACAGGCCCGAGCGCTTCAGATTGTTGGTGATGACCTGGGTGACGCCGTTGCCGACGTCGCCATCGGCCGGCGAGCCCGGCACAAAATTGGTGATCGCGATCGGGATCGGCCGAAACTCGGTGGGATCGATGCGGAGCCGTCCCTGCGGCTGCTGAGCGAAGGCCTGTCCGCCCCCCAGCATTGCGAGCGTCGATCCGGTCAGGGTCATGAAGCGGCGGCGGTTCATCGATCGAACGTCATTCATCGCAAAATTCTTTTGTTCGGATGTCACAACATGTCTTTCAGGCCGAAAGTCATCGGAATGAGCTTCCAGCTCTCGTATTGCTGCTTCGGCATGAACGAATAGACCTGACACTGCACGATGGCGCGTCTGGCACTCTCCGCCACCGCCTGTGCGATCGACCGCGACGGTCCCCTCACCGCGACGACGATCGGCTCGGACGCGAGCGATCCGTCGATCTTCATGGGGATGTCGATGTCGGCTTCGTATTGATCTGCATCCTGCCCGTTATAGGTCGGCGTGAAGCAGCGCTTCACCGCCCCCTGGAATGCCCCCCGCCAGGTCGCAATGTTGTTGGCGGCCGTTCCGCTCGTCGATCCCAGCGAGGCCGACGCATTCAGCGTCGAGCCGGCGAGTTCGTGCCGGGTCGCCGCGCGCTTGTCGAGATCGCGCTGGATCTGCGCGGGATCGAAGCTGCGCTCCTTGGGCTTGGGCAGCTGCTGCGGCTGCACGGCCGCGACCTTTTGCTCCGGCGGCTTGGGCGGCGGCTTCTTGGTTTCGAGCTTTTTCTGCAGCTCGGCGATCGGATCTTCCTTGGCCGGATCAGGCTTCTTTTCCTGTGGCTTCGGCTCTTCCTTCGGCTTCGCCTCAGCCACGGGCTTGGGCGGCTCGGGCTTCTTCTCGACCGGTTTTTCGACGGGTTTTGGCGGCGGTTCGGGCGTCGAGTTGGTCTTGATCAGCTCTTTCTTCTCGGTGACCTTGCCGACGGCGTCTTCCTCGGGCTTGGCTTCCGCAATCTTCTCGACCTTTGGCTTCGGCTCCTTCTTGTCGCCGGTCTTCTGCCCCGACATCATCTGCGCGAGCTGGTCGGTGGAGATGATGTCGATCGGCAGCGACTCTTCGGCCGGCACGAAAGCCCTGCTGCTGAAGGTGACGAGCCCCCATCCCAGCACGAGGACGTGGAGGGCAATCGACGCAACGAGTGTCTTGTCGACCTTCACCTTCACCGCTTACCCCTGATCCGCTTCCGTGACGAGGGCCAGCTTCTTGAAGCCTGCGCCGGACAACTGGCCCATCACCTTGGCCACCGTCCCGTAATCCGCCTTCTTGTCGGCACGCAGATAGATCCGTTCCTCGAGGCCGCCGCGCGCGTCCGTGATCGCCTTCAGCTTCGGGATCAGTTCGTTGATCGCGATCTCGGCGTCGTTGATGAACACCTTGCCCTTGATGTCGACCGACATCTGGATCGGCTTCTGGTCGTTGTTTTCGAGGCTCTTGGCCTGGGTCTGCGGCAGGTCGAGCGGCACGCCGACCGTCAGCATCGGCGCCGACACCATGAAGATGATGAGCAGCACCAGCATCACGTCCACCATCGGCGTGACGTTGATTTCGGCCACGACCGGCTTGCGCCGGCCACGGCGTCCACCGCCTCCGGACGAACTCGCAACGTTCATGCCCATGGTCTGGTGCCCAAATTGCCCTTCACACTATACATGCCGTCCGTCAGCCCCGCTCGTCGATCTGGCGCGACAGGATGGCTGAAAATTCATCGGCGAAGCCTTCGAGCCGCTGGGCCTGCCGGTTCACCTCGGAGGTGAACTTATTGTAGAAAATAGTGGCAGGAATGGCGGCGATAAGGCCGACGGCGGTCGCAAACAGCGCCTCCGCGATGCCGGGGGCCACCACCGCCAGAGAGGTATTTTTCGACGCCGCGATCGACTGGAAGCTCGACATGATGCCCCAGACGGTGCCGAACAGGCCGACGAACGGGCCTGCCGAGCCAACGGTGGCGAGCACCAGCAGCCGGCGTTCCAGCCGCTCGACCTCGCGGGCGATCGAGACATTCATGACCTTGTCGATGCGCATCTGAAGGCCTGCGACCGAGCGGGCCTGGCTCTCGAACGAACGCTTCCACTCGCGCATCGCGGCGACGAAGCAGGCCGCCATGGAATGCGTCGGCTTGGCAGAGAGCGTGCGATAGAGATCTTCGATCGACTCGCCGGACCAGAAAGCCTGCTCGAAACGGTCCATCGAGCGACGGGTGCGGGCAAACAGGAAGATCTTGTCGATGGCGATCGCCCAGACCCACACCGAGCAGGCGAGAAGCCCCAGCATCACGGCTTTCACGATCCAGTGAGCCTGCCAGAACAGCGCGATCAGCGACACGTCCGCGGAAGCGGCAACCGGAAGGGCTGACTGAGCCACGTCGGCCGGATTCATAAGCAGTATCCTCTCAAGGCGATCGTTACCTGATGTCCCGACCTAATGTCCCGGCAGCAAATGGCCGCCGGTTCCCCAATAGCCGCGCTAGAACCGGCGCGGCCGGCAAGCCCGCTCAAAGCCTTGTCTTTCTGGGGTGCAGGGCTCGTCCAAAGCCAGCCGCCTGCATTCCCTGCCAAGATGTCAAAACTATGGGCCCGACCCCAAGGCTCAGACTTCGGGCTCTGGGCGCGATTGTCCGCAATTACCAGAGCCCGGCGATGGTTAATGCTGGGTTACCGCAGGCGGATTTGGCTGCCGGAAAGCGAGCGGGCGCAGGCGGTTGGCAAGCTGCCGGCCCCGGCTGTTGCTGACATCACGTTGGAGGAACCAGCCCTCGCCCGAAAAATTGTCTGGAAAATCACTTTTCGCGAGGTTTTGCCATGAGTATCAACCCCAAGTCGACTGCCGCCATCGGCGATCATCCGCTCCACCCCATGATCATCCCGTTCCCCGTCGCCTTCCTGGTCGGCGCGCCCATCGCCGATCTCGCCTTCATCGGAACCGGCGACGGCTTCTGGGCCAGAGCCGCCATATGGCTGATCGGCGCCGGCATCGTCATGGCGCTCGTTGCCGCCGTGGCCGGCTTCACCGACTTCTTCAGCGACGCCCGTATCCGCAGCCTCAACGATGCCTGGTATCACATGGTCGGCAATCTGGCGGCGGTCGTGCTGGCCCTGATCAATTTCTACCTCCGTTATGCGCAAGGCGCGGAGGCTGCGGTCAAGCCGTGGGGCGTGGCGCTCTCGCTGATCGTGGTCGGCATCCTCCTGTTCACGGGATGGAAGGGCTGGGAAATGGTCTACCGGCATCATGTCGCGGTGCTGGACGCGCCGGGCCAGACCAGTTCGGAGCCGGTCACGCCGCATCATGGCGGCGAGCGCCACCGCCGCGCCGCCTGAACGAGGAGCACGTCGCCTGATGACTTGAGGGCGAGTCAGGCCGCAGAAGCGGGTTCGGGGCAATTGGTCAGCCGCGCCGGATTGCCGACTGCGGTGCAGCCCGGGGGCACGTCGCTCGTCACGACGGTGTCGGCGCCGATCTTTGCAAAATCGCCGATTCTGACGTTGCCGAGAATCGTCGCGCCGGAGCCCATGAACACGCCGCGACCAACGCGAGGCGAGCGCGCCGGCAGTTCCGTGCCGCGACCGATGCTGACGTTCTGAAGGATGGTGGCCTCGTCGCCGATCGCCACATCGGCACCGATCACGATGCCGGTGGCGTGGTCGAGATACACCGACGATCCCAAGCTCGCCGCCGGATGAATGCTGACCTGCAGGACGTTAGACGCCTCGTTCTGAAACAGCAGCGCCGCGTCGCGGTGGTCGTGATGCCAGAGCCAGTTCGAGACGCGCCAGGCCTGCAAGGCGACGTAGCCCTTGAAATGCAGCAGCGGCGCCAACAGTCCGGTGATGGCGGGATCGCGGAGCACGATGGCCTGCAAGTCGCGGCCGGCCGCCTCGATCAGATTCGGCTGGCCATTGAAGGCGTCGCGGGAAAATGTCGTGAAGCGCTCGCGTTCAGCCGCGCTGTCGCCAAGCCGGCGTCCGATCAGGTCCGACAGTGCGGCGGTAAAATCGTCATGGGCGAAGATGAGACCGCCAAGAGTCCGGCCGAATATGGGGTCGGCTGCCGCTGCGCGTTGCGCCTCGTCGCGGATCTTCTGCCAGAGGGTCTCGCTCGGCGTGATCGCAGCTTCCGTCATCGTTGCCGCCTGCGATGTTTTGACGCTTCCTTTTCGCTGTCGGATATAGAGCGTCGGCCGCGCGCGCGCCACGCTCCCCGTGAGGCTACGAGCTTGCATGCCAGGCGCCCGGGATCATATATATGGACGAAGTCGAGTTCCCGGCCGAAGCTATGGTCTCAGGATCATGCTGCCGCGCTGGCCCGGGTTGTTCAGGCAAAGTATCTCGTTCGAAGCCCCGCAGCGGTCCGCCACCCCCGGGTTTGTCGTACACAGCGGCCCTCAGTGCTGCCGAAGCGACTCCGGATCCCCGTCATCCAAGGTCACGCCAATCCATGTCGCCCAACGCTTCCGCCGACGACCAACACGACGACATCATGTATCCCTCCGCCCTGCCGTTCCTGCTGGTCCATCTCGGCTGCGTTGCAGCCATCTGGACCGGCGTGACCTGGCAGGCCATCGCGATCTGCGCCTCGCTGTATGTCGTCCGCATGTTTGCAATCGGAGCGGGCTACCACCGCTATTTCTCCCATCGGGCTTTCGCGACCGGCCGGGTGTTTCAGTTCATCCTGGCCTGGCTTGCGCAAAGCACCGCGCAGAAAAGCGTTTTGTGGTGGGCGGCCAAGCATCGACATCATCATCTGCATTCCGATACCGAAGACGACGTGCATTCACCGCGTCATCGAGGCTTCCTCTATAGCCATCTCGGCTGGATTTTTTACCGGGAGCACGATGGCACCGACCTCGTGAAGGTCGGCGATTTCGCTGCCTATCCGGAGTTGATGTGGCTGCATCGCCTGGAACTGCTGCCGGCCATTACGCTGGCTGCGCTCTGCTTCCTGGTTGGCGGGTGGTCCGGCCTCGTCGTCGGCTTCCTGTGGAGCACCGTGCTGGTTTATCACGCGACCTTCTGCATCAACTCCCTCGCCCATGTGCATGGACGCAAGCGGTACGTGACCGGCGATGATTCTCGCAACAATTGGCTGCTGGCCTTGTTCACCCTCGGTGAGGGCTGGCACAACAATCACCATGCCTACCAAAGCAGCGTGCGGCAAGGTTTTCGCTGGTGGGAAATCGACGTCACCTATTACATCCTGAAGGTGCTGTCCTGGTTCGGCATCGTCTGGAACATGAAGTCGCCGCCCGAGCAGGTGCTGCGCAACGAGCAGCCGCTTGGCGCACGCGTCATCAACCGGGCGGCCCGTGAGCTTGCCGGACGGTTCGATGCGCAGACACTGGCGCATGCGATCTCGTCGGCGCTCCGCCGAGCCGATTTGGCCCAGCTGCAACTGCCGACGCTGCATGACATCCTCGGTCGCGCGCATGAAGGCGTCGATGCACTGACGCATCTGCATTTGCCGAAGATTCCGACCCGCGAGGAGTTTCTCGCCGAGGCCAAGGCGATGTTCGCGCGAACGCGATCACTCAACGAGATCGTGGACTACGCCTACGAACACTTCCTGGAGTCGGTTCGCGCGCAGCTCGCCACGGCGCGCTGACCAAGTCTCTCTCTCTGGACCAGACTTCCAGACCAAGACTTTTCCAAACCAAGGCAATCCGGACGGTCGCGGCAGCCTGAGGCGCATTCCCAAAACCAAACCGCCCGCCTGCGGGTTGCGCAGGCGGGCGGCTCGGGGCCATCAGGACTTTGGGGGCATGCGCCTGACGGCTTTGAGAGGCGTCAGTCCCGAGATCAACCTTGAGATCAACCTTGCTGCTGGTCGGTCGGCGGCGGGGTCGGGCGCGTCTTGTGTTGCGCCATGAACTGGTCGAACTCTTCCTTGTCCTTGGCGTGACGCAGACGGTCGAGGAAGTTCTTGAACTCGACCTGCTCTTCCTCCAGCCGCTGCAATGTCTCGGTGCGGTACTCGTCGAAGGCGCGGTTGCCGCTCGAGGGCGGGCCGAAGCCAAAGCCGAAACCGTGGCGCTCCGTGCGGCCGCGCATACGGTCCATCTTGTACTGCATCCGCTCCATCTTGTTCTGCCAGCGATCCTGGTTGCTCCAGCACGACATTCTTCTGCTCCCGAGTGTGAAAAAGAGAAGGGCAAGTCCGATCGGCCACCAGATGATGAAGCCGAGGATGGTCACGGCGATCCAGCCGGGATGCCAGGGCGTATTGAGCATGTGGGGGCGCTCGTAGTGTTGGTCCGAAGGGCCGCGCCATCGATTGACATCAGCGGTGTAGGCCATTTCCCTCTCCATGACGGCATCAGCGCCGTTGTGAATGTAAATAACATTTACATAGGTAGATCATCCCGCGATTTTGTCAAGCCGACCGCCTGACAGGGCGGGGGAATTATTTGGGTAACTTTATTTCGGCTTGCCCCAGGGACCACCGGGGGGCACGCCCGAACCGGAGGATGCCTCCGGTGGCACCGGCGGCGGCTCGGCGCTTTTCGCCGGGGGACGGCGATCGGTCGGGAAGCCGAGACCGCGCAGATAGATCAGCACCTCGGCTTCGAGCAGCTCGTCCGGCGACATCGGCAGCTTTCGACGCGCAGCATCGCCGCGGGAGAACAGCGAGGCCACGCCATGCGCCATCGACCAGATGTGCAGCGCCATCATCATCGCCGGCGGCCGCGGGGTGCCCGGCGGCGCCAGCGCGGCAAGCCGCTCCGCCGCGGCACGAATGATGTTGAAAGCACGTTCGCTGGCAGTCTGGAGCGCCGGATTGGAATCCACCGGCACGCCCGATTCGAACATCGCATTGTAGAACGCCGGCTCCTCGCGGGCGAAGGCCAGATAGGCCCTGCCGACACGCTCGAACGCCGTGACGGTGTCGGGCCGTCCGTCGTCCCAGGCCGCGGTCAGGCGCGCTTCGAACTGCTCGAAGCCACGCTGCGCGATCGAGGACAGCAGTTCTTCACGGTCGCGAAAATGCCGGTACGGTGCCGCCGCGCTGACGCCGGCCATGCGCGCGGCATCGGCAAAGGTGAAGCCGGCCGCGCCCTTCTCGGCGATCAATCCAAGGGCGGCCTGCAACAGGGCTTCCTTCAGATTGCCGTGGTGATAGCCGCGCTCGGCGCGGCGCGTCTCCTTGCGCCAGCTCATGTGAACGACCTTTACATGAGCCGGCGGTGAACGTCACTAGCGGCGGCCGGGTTGATCGGCCGTATTCTTCCGGGTCCGGCACGGCCGCCGAAGTCTAGCCGCCAGGGATCGGCAGCACCGGCATGATCTCGACGCGTTCGCCGGGGAAAATCGCGAAGTGCGGGTGGTTCTCGAACATCTTCGCCGCGGCTTCATGGGATGCCGCGCGCACCACGGTGAAGGCGCCCATCTCGTTGGCGATGTCGGCAAGGCCCTTGCCGTCGACCTTCTTGGTCTTGCCGAGCGGCCCGCCCATGGCCTGGATCGCGCCCTGGTGCTTTTCGACCCAGCCCTTCCAGGCCGCCATGCCCTCCCGCTCCTTCGCCTTGCGCTCGGCCTCGGGCATCGCATCCCATGCGGCCCATTTGGAGCTGGTCTTGCTGCCGAGGAAAACGGCGAGATAGGTGTCGGTGCTCATCGGTTCTCTCCCTTGATGATGGATGGACGAAGCTGCGGCCATTTCTTGAGGTCGCCGAAACCGGCGGCGGCCTCCTGCACGTCAGGCGGAAAGTCGCTCATCTCCTGCACCTGACGGATCTCGATGATTTCGTTCGGTGCGGCCGGACACCGCTTGGCCCAGGCGATCGCCTCGGCACGCGAGGTAACCTCGATCATCCAGTAGCCGCCCAGCACCTCCTTGGCCTCGGCGAAGGGACCATCGGTCACGATCGGCTTGCCGGCCGCAAACGAGACGCGCGCGCCCATCGAGGGCGGGTGCAGGCCGTCGAGCGTGATCAGCACGCCGGCGTCCTTCAGCGCCTCGTTGTAGCGCATCATCGCAGCGACCCGCTCGGGATCGAGTTGAACGTCGGGCGCCGCGGTCTCGTAGCCGAGCGGGATCATCAGCATCATGAATCGCATGAGCATTCCTTGCGTGCTTTTTCGTTCGGGTTGCGCGGCGAGGCGCCACTCCGGATGGACGGGAGCGACGGCCCGGGCGCCCGCCCTCACCTCCAAGACGAAGGAACCTTGACGAAACCGACAGGTGACGAAAATTATTCTGGAGATTATTGGCTGGCGCTAGCGCGCCTGCGGCAGGAACCGCCCGTCCTGCCGGGCAGCGCCGAAATAGACGTCGATGCGGCGGACCTTGCCGCCGGCAAAGGTGAAGAACTCGGTATTGCGAAAGCTCCTGCCATCTGTCGCCAAGCAGAGATAGGTGACGAAGGCCTCGTCGCCCTGGACGAAAATCCGCTCGATGTCGTGCCGCGCAATCCAGCCGGTGTCCCTCCAGCAACGCTCGAAATAGGCCGCCTTGTCGAGGTCATCGTCGAACGGGCTGGTGAAGCGGAAATCGTCGGCTAACGCGTCGGCGACCCGTTGCCGGTCGTTGGCGAGATATGCGGCGAAAAGGTCTCGAATCCGGCGCTCGTGATCGTTGGACATTCCGGGTCTCCCTGGCAATGATCCCCTGGAAGACGATCCATCGAGGACCGTCCCGACATCGTGCCTTCGAGTTAAGACCTTCCTCGTCGGAACGAAAGCGAAGTAAAAGAGGCTCGCGCTCGCGCGACCAATCTTTCATAAGGACGATCAGCCAATGCCCCCTACCCCGCACCGCGCTGCCCTCGTCACCGGAGCCGCGCGTGGCATCGGGCTTGCGACCGCGAAGAAGTTTTTGACCGAGGGCTGGCGGGTGGCGTTGCTCGACATCGAGGGCGAGCTGCTCGGCCGCGCGGTCGCCGAGATCGGCCGGCACGACGCCACGCTGGCGCTGACCTGCGACGTCTCGGACGCCGCCGCGGTTGCCGCCGCGATGACGACCGTCGAACAGCGGTTTGGCCGACTCGACGCGCTCGTCAATAATGCCGGCATTGCCGTGTTCGCGCCGCTGATGGAGACGTCGGAGACCGATTGGCGACGCGTGCTCGAGGTCAACCTCACCGGGCCGTTCCTCTGCACCAAGGCGGCGGTGCCGCTGATGCGCGACGGCAATGGCGGCGCCATCGTCAACATCACCTCGATCTCGGCGGTGCGCGCCTCGACGCTGCGCTCGGCCTACGGCACCAGCAAGGCCGGCCTCGCGCACCTTACCAAGCAGCTCGCGGTCGAGCTCGCGTCCCTCAACATCCGCGTCAACGCGGTCGCGCCGGGACCGGTCGATACCGCGATGGCGAAGCAGGTGCACACCAGGGAGATCCGCGCCGACTATCACGACGCCATCCCGCTCAACCGCTACGGCCTGGAAGAGGAACTCGCCGAAGCCATCTACTTCCTGTGCTCGGAACGATCGAGCTACATCACCGGCCAAATTTTGGCCGTCGATGGCGGCTTCGATGCGGCTGGCATCGGCCTGCCGACGCTGCGCGGCGAACGGCGGAACGGATAGACACGGCGTAGGTTGGCCTAGCGAAGCGTCACCCACCTCTTCTCATTGGCCTATCCTACGGACTCGAATTCGCGGAGGCTTCATGCGACGCGTCACCTTCCTCAAGGCCTCGATGCTCGCATCCGCGCTGCTCGCCGCCACGCCTGCCTCGGCCGAAATCCGCATCATCCAGTCGCCCGGTGGACAGGTCGGGCCGTTCCTCGATTTGTTCGAGAAGGTGCGCGAGAGCGGCGAGCGCGTGGTGATCGACGGTCCCTGCCTGTCCGCCTGCACGCTGGTGCTGAGCATCGTGCCGGGCGAGCGGATTTGTGTGACGAAGCGTGCCGTGCTCGGCTTCCATGCGGCGCGATCGGTCGATCGGCGCGGACGCTTCTACGCCGAGCCGGAAGCATCCGACGCGGTGCTTGCGGCCTATCCCGGCCCGGTGCGCGACTGGATCAGCCGCCGCGGCGGCCTCTCGTCGCGGTTGCTGTTGCTGAAGGGGCGCGACCTCGCCGCGATCTATCCGCGCTGCCGGTGACGATCAGGTGGACGGAAGCGCCCGCCAATTCCGCCCGTCACACGCTTCCTGAGTTCTAATAGAAACTCTGGATCAGCTCGGTCAATTCCATGCTCGCGCAGATGAGCATACCCCAAAGTGCAAAGTTGATCTGCAGCGCCGCCGCCATCGGTCGCTCCCCTTCCAAGTACGCCCGCCCCAGTTTTTAAAATTTTATGACGAAATAAATAACGATTCTGCCCCGGAGTTCACAGCCTAATATTGCGCCAGTTGTTGTGCGATGCGGTCCGCATCATTTCACGAAGCGGCCTCACTGCTCTCGCAATGTGGTGCGACACCAAAATTCATATTCGGCCGTGTCGGCCAGGCGTTTCCCTTAGGTTCCATTTGAGCGGTGCGACGCAAGCTTCGGCAAGCGGACTTGGCGCGTCGCATACAACACCCAAGGGCCCGGCATGATGCGACACGGCTTTGTCTTGCTCACTTTTTGCGCAACGCTCATGGGATGCGTGGTCGCGCCTGCGCAGGAACGCCGTCCGATCGCATGGGACGGCCTCGGTCAGGATCCGAACCGTCCCTCTGTCATGAAACGTCGTGTGGCGACCCAAGCTCCCGCGGCGAGTGATCCGAATCAGGAGCGGGAGAGAGTCCTCGGCACCTTGCGCCCGTACTCCGCGGCGTGGTGGGCAATCCATGACGAAATCGAAGCGGAGAATGACAGGCAGCTCGGGACCAAGCTCGTGATCTGTCCGCGCTGCGTTCCCTCCGCCCAACCACCGAGCAATGACGTGACCGGATCGATCCGCTGAGAGGGCGCACAGTCGATCGGCACATGACTCAACGTCTCATGCGCGCCCCTCTCCGCATCGTCGGGGAGAGGGGATCGCCGCCTGGCGCGTCAAACGATCGCGCCTTGTCACATTCCCTCGGCCGGGCAGTTCACCATCCAGGGAATGCCGAACTTGTCGACGCACATGCCAAAACCCTTGGCCCAGAACGTCTTGCTGAAGGGCATGGTGACGGCACCGCCATCGGCGAGCGCGTTGAACTTGCGCTCGCCCTCCGCGGGGTCCGCGACCGTCAGCGAGATCGAGAAGCCCTGCGGCTTGTGAAAATGCTCGCCCGGTACATCGGACCCCATCAGCACGGTGCCGTCAGGCAGCGACATCCGCGCATGCATGATCGTCTTCTCGCGGCCGGGCGCCGCGGCCATGTCCGGCGGTGCGTCCGACGAACGCATCATGGCGTCGATCTTGCCACCGAGCACCTTGGCGTAATAATTGAATGCCGCTTCGCAGGTGTCCTGATAGAACAGATAGGGATTGAGCATCGTTTCTCTCCTTTGCTTTCATTCGGGGTGACGGCGCTACTTCTCGGTGAGATTCTTCAGGCTGGCCAGGCCCGCCTCGAAATCGTTGCCGATCATGCTGTCCATGTTGATGAACACCTGCATGATCTTGGACAGGAACGGGGCCGGACCGGACATCGCCCACGTGACCAGTGTGGCATCGCCTTGCGGCACAAAGGTGAACTCGGCGGTGTTGTGGCCTTCGAAAGGCCGCTCGAAATCGAGCTTGATGCGGAGTTTTGACGGCGCACTCGCCTCGAGGATCTCCATATGGCCGGCGCCGACATTGTTGTTGCCGTCCCAGGCATAGGTCGCGCCCCTTCCTTCCGTAGTTCCGCCGAAGCTGCGCTTCATGGCGGGATCGCGGCCCTCGTAGGGGGACCAGGCCGTCCAGCGATGGAAATCGGCGACCAAGGGATAGACCGCATTGGCCGGCGCTTTGACGGCGAGGCTGCGTTCGACGCGGAATGTGTCGGGCTTCGTCAGGGCGAAGACGAGCACCCCCACGATTCCGACTGCGAACAGGAGGGCGATGACGGCAATGGCTCTCAGCATGAATGGCTCCCTGGATACGGTCCTAGGACGAAGGGAGGGGGCCGGGTCCGACAAGGCGAAGCGGAAATTTTGCTCCGCCCGAAGCAGGCGCTCTCTACGTCACCTTGGCGCCTTGACCTTGGCGTCTTGCCTGGCGCCGCCATTGGCGCCCTTGGGCTGGCTGTCCCGGATCAGGCGATCGAGATGCATGCGGATGTGGGCGGCTTCTGCGGACGTGTTGGCGAGGGCGATGGCGCGGTCGAAGGCGATGCGGGCTTCGTCATTGCGGCCGAGCTGCATCAGGAAGGCGCCGCGTACGCCGTAGAAATGGAAGTAGTTGGCAAGCTTTGGCGCCAGCGGCTCGATCAGGTCGAGCGCGGCTTGCGGTCCGCGCACCTTGGACACCGCAACCGCGCGGTTGAGCGTCACCACCGGCGAGGGCTGCACCACCTCCAGCGCACCATAGAGCAGGTCGATCTGCGCCCAGTCGGTCTCCTCGGGCTTCGACGCGCGGGCATGCAGCGCGGCGATCGCGGCCTGGATCTGGTAGGGCCCGCTACGGCGATGGCGTATCGCCTTGTCGATCAGCGCGAGGCCTTCCGCGATCATGGTGCCGTTCCACAGCGAACGATCCTGGTCGTCCAGCAGGATCAGCGAGCCATCCGCGGCAAATCGCGAGGCACTGCGCGCATGCTGCAACAAGATGAGCGCCGTGAGGCCCATGATCTCCGGCTCGCTCTGGAACAGCCGCAACAGCAGCCGCGCCAGCCGGATCGCTTCCTCGCACAGCGGCTTTCTGATTGCGGCGGTGTCGCCGCTCGCCGAGTAGCCCTCGTTGAAGATCAAATAGATCATCGCGGCGACGACGGCGAGCCGCTCCGAGCGCTCGACCGCGCCCGGCGTTTCGAACGGCGTCCCGGCCTCCGCGACCTTTGCCTTGGCACGCGTGATGCGCTGCTCCATCGCCGCGTCCGACACCAGGAAGGCGCGCGCGATCTGCTTCACCGTCAGGCCGCAGACGATACGGAGCGCCAGCGCGATCTGCTGCGTCGCCGGCAGCCCTGGATGGCAGCAGATGAACATCAGCCGCAAAATGTCGTCGCGGTAGTGCGAGCCGTCGAGCCGCTCGGCGAGCGCGCCCTCGGCGTCGTCGAGATCGGAGATCGCCTGGTCGTCTTCGGGCAGCGGCTGCTGCTTGCGGGTGCGGCGCACCTCGTCGATCGCAACGTTGCGGCCGACCATGATCAGCCAGGCCGCGGGATCGCGCGGCGGCCCGTTCTGCGGCCAGGTCTTCAGCGCGCGCAGGCAGGCGTTCTGGAAGGCCTCCTCGGCGGTGTCGAGATCGCGGAAATAGCGCAGCAGCGCGCCGACCGCCTGGGGGCGCGCCGAGGTCAGCGCGGTCTCGATCCAGGCGGTATCGGCCTCGCTCACGTCAGATTCCCTCCGGGCCTGAACACGCCCACGGGCCGCACTTCATAGGCACCGCCGGGATTGGCCGATCCGAGGTCGCGCGCAACGTCGAGCGCCTCGTCGAGATTCTTGCAATCGACGATATAGAAGCCGAGCAACTGCTCCTTGGTCTCCGCGTAGGGGCCGTCGAGCACCAGCGGCGGGTCCTCCTTGCGCAGCGTCGCTGCCGCAGTGGTCGGCAGCAGCCGCGCCACGGGGCCGAGCCTGCCCTGCTTCGCGAGACCTTCCTGCACCACGGCGAGCTTCTTCATCACGGCCTCATCCTGGTCCTTGCTCCAGGAGCCGACGAAGTCCTCGTCGTGATAGCAAAGGATCGCATAAAGCATGGGCAGTACCTTCTCTGAGCGCTTGTTTTGAAGACGATCCAGTATGCCTTGCCCCGACATGGCTGCGGAAAAAAATTGCAAGAAAAATCCGGCAGATCGTGCCAAGGAGGGCCTTCAAAAGCGGAACCTCAAGAGGCACTTCGAATGACCGTGGGCACACTGGCCGTCCTGATCAACAGCACGCAGCAGAACTGGCTGCCGGAGCGCTGGAAGGCCCGGTTCGACGCGGTCGGCGGCGGCCGCCGCGTCGTGCTGCTGCCCGATGCCGGGCTCGATCCGGCCGAGGTGCACTATGCCGCGGTGTGGAAGCCGGTGCCGGGCGACCTCGGCTCTTTCCCCAATCTGCGTGCGATCTTCAATCTGGGCGCCGGCGTCGATGCGCTGATGGCGGACAAGAGCCTTCCGAACGTGCCGCTGGTGCGTGTCGCCGTGCCCGATCTGACCGGCCGCATGACCGAATACGTCGTGCAGCACGTGCTGATGCACCACCGCCAGGAGCTTTATCTGCGCCAGTCGCAGCGCGAAAAGCGCTGGGAGCCGACATATCAATGGCCGGCGAGCGCCGTCACGGTCGGTGTCATGGGACTGGGCACGCTCGGCGCTGACGCGGCCGATGTGCTGCGGCGGCTTGGTTTCCGCGTCGCCGGCTGGAGCCGCAGCCCGCGCACCATCGCAGGCGTCGAATGCTTCCATGGCGCCGGGCAGATCGACGCGTTCCTGCGCACGACCGATATCCTCGTTAGCCTGTTGCCGCTGACGCCTGATACGCACGGCATCCTCAACCGCGACGTCTTCACCAAGCTCAACCGCAAAAGCCCACTCGGTGCGCCCGTGCTGATCAACGCCGGCCGCGGCGGCCTTCAGAACGAAGCCGACATCCTTTCTTGCCTCGACGACGGCACGCTGGGCGCGGCCTCGCTCGACGTCTTCGTGCAGGAACCGCAGCCGGCGGATAGCCGGTTCTGGACCCATCCCAAAGTGTTGCTGACGCCGCACAACGCCGCCGATACCGACGCCGATGCGATCTCGACCTATGTCGCCGAGCAGATCGCGCGGTTCGAGGCGGGTGGGGTGCTGGAGAACGTGGTGGACCGGACGCGGGGGTATTGAGACCTCACGGGCCACCCGGGCCCGTAAAATCACTGATCGCCGGCCGGTATCCCGTTCACCCTCTCTTAGCGAGAAGTTGATAGGCGTTGTTAATCAACGCTCAACGAACGAGTCGGACATGCGCTTCACGCTCGGCCTCAGGATGCGGATCACGGTTGCGCTGGCGGTGACGGCAGCCGCGACGGCGCTGTTTGCGGTGCTCGGGGCGATGTGGATCATCGCGGGGATCATCGACCGCGCCGACCAGCGCGAGCTGCGCAGCCATTACGATGCCCTGCAATCGCGCATCACTGAGGAGTCCCGCCGCGCCGCCGCCATGAGCGCCGTCGTCGCCGCAATACCAGCTACGCAGGACGCGATGGCCAAACAGGATCGCAACGCCCTGGTCGGCCTGTTCGGGCCGGTGTTTGCCGCGACCAAATCGGAGTACGGCGTCGAACAGTTCCAGTTCCACGTGGCACCCGCGACCTCGTTCCTGCGCGTGCACCAGCCTGCTAAATTTGGCGACGACCTCTCGGGCTTCCGCAAAACCGTGATCATCGCCAACCAGGAGCACAAGGTCGTGGTTGGCCTCGAGGGTGGCCTGGCCGGGCTCGGCATCCGCGGCGTCGTGCCGATCGCGCAAGGCGGCAAGCATCTCGGCTCAGTCGAGTTTGGCCTGACCTTCGGCCAGTCCTTTCTGGACGATTTCAAGAGCAACCGCCATGTCGACATCGCCTTCCACCTCGCGGACGGCGGCGGCTTCAAGCTGTTCGGCGGCACGCTGAAGGGCAAGAGCTTCTTCGATGCGGCCGATTACGGCCGCGCCGCCGGCGGCGACTTCACGATACGGCAGGCCAAGCTCGACACCACGCCGGTGGCCGCGCTGCTCGGACCGATCAGGGATTTTTCCGGCAAGTCGCTCGGCGCGGTCGAACTGGTGATGGACAATGCCGACTATGTGGCCTCTGCCGACCGTGCCTGGCTGCTGGCATTCGGCATCGCCGCGCTCGGGCTCGTGCTCGCCGCCATCGTCGGCTATCTCATCGCCCGCAGCATCTCGCGTCCGATCATCTCCATCACCACGGTGATGCGCGAGCTGGCCGACGGACACCTCGATGTCGCCGTCCCCGCCAGCAAGGCGAATGACGAGGTCGGCGCGATGGTCAAGGCTGTCGCGGTGTTCCGCGACAACGCCCTCAACTTCAACCGGCTCCAGACCGAACAGGCCGACACTAAGGCGCAATCCGAAGCGGAGAAACGGCGCGCGTTCGCCGCGCTCGCCGACAATTTCGAGGCCAGCATCCGCGACGTCGTCACCACGGTCTCCTCGGCCGCGGTCGAGATGGAGAACACGGCGCGCTCGATGTCCGATATCGTCGAGCGATCACGACAGCAGACCGGCACGGTGTCGTCCGCCTCGGCGCTCGCCTCGGAGAATGTGCAGACGGTTGCTGCCGCCGCGGAAGAGCTGTCGTCGTCGATGACAGAGATCAGCCGGCGCCTTGCGCACGCGACCGCGGTGGTCGGCAAAGCTGCGAGCGACGGACGACGGTCGAATGAGCGAGTGCAGAGTCTGGCCGACGCCGCGCAGAAAATCGGCGACGTCGTCTCCTTCATCAGCGGCATCGCCGAGCAAACCAATCTGCTGGCACTCAACGCGACGATCGAGGCGGCGCGCGCGGGCGAAGCCGGCCGCGGCTTTGCGGTGGTCGCCTCCGAGGTGAAGGCGCTGGCCACCCAGACTGCCAAGGCGACCGAGGAGATCGGCGCGCAGGTGACGGCGGTACAAGGCGAGACCACCGGCGCAGTGGACGGCATCCAGTCGATCTGCGCGACGATTCAGGAGGTCGACGAGATCTCCGCCGCGATTGCCGCCGCCGTCGGCCAGCAGGGTACCGCGACGCAGGAGATCGCGCAGAACGTCCAGCAGGCAGCCGCCCGCACCGGCGAGGTCTCGCAAAACATCGCGGGCGTCACCGCCGGCATCGCCGCGACGGGAACAGCGGCCGAGGAAGTCCTGGGCTCGGCGATCGAGCTGTCGAAACAATCGCAGCGGCTGCGCGACGAGGTGGACCGCTTCCTCGCGCATATTCGCGCAGCGTAGCGGGCTACAACTCAGTGTCGTCCTGGCGAAAGCCAGGACCCATTACCCCAGGGAGGAGCTGCGGCGCGACGGCGGCAACTCCGAATCTTCGCCAAATCGAATTCGGTGGCTATGGTCCTGGCTTTCGCCAGGACGACGTTTGGGAGATAGCTCGCGCCACGCAACCGCCTAGCTCTTTCCTCCCACCATCAGGTCGATCGCCCCCTTCACGATCGCCTCGAGCTCTTTCCGCGACACACGCGCGCGGGAGCGGATGGCAATTGAATGCACGGTCGCTGAAGCGAGCTGCGCCAGCACGGCGGGATCGGCGCTCTCGGACAACTCGCCTTTCTCCTTGGCGCGGCGGAAGCAACTTGCAAATGCCTTGTCGAGCTCGTTGAGGCCATCGAGCACCATGGCCCGGATGTCGGGATCGCCGACCGCCTCGGAGGCCGCCGTGACCACGGTGAAGCAGCCGCGCGGACCGGTCTCGCCGGAGAGATAGATGTTCAGCGCGGAGGCGAAGATGCGCTCCAGCCGCCGGCGCACGGGCATCTCCTGGCGAAAGATCTCCACCATCGATGCGCGCGCTTCCTCGCGGTAGCGCTGATAGCTCTTGATGTAGAGCTCGCGCTTGTCGCCGAAGGCGCCATAGAGGCTGGGGCGATTCATGCCGGTGGCTTCGCTGAGATCGTCGAGCGAGGTCGCCGCGAAACCCTGCGTGCGGAACAGGTCGAGCGCCTTGCCCAGCGCGACGTCGGGTTCATAGGCGCGCGGACGGCCGCGGCGTTTGGGCTCACTGGCAGCAGCTGGCGGTTTCGCTTTTTGTACCATTTCGAATTTAATCCTTGACCGCCCCCATAATATGCAAGACAGTACAAAAATCAATCTGGCCGGGTTGAGCGACACTCCAAAAGTCACATCGAAGAATTGCCCAAGGAGGCTCAAGATGGATCTTTATTTCTCGCCCCTCGCCTGTTCGATGGCGAGCCGCGTCGCGCTGTATGAAGCCGGAGCGGAAGCCAATTATCTCGAAGTCGATCCGCCGACCAAGACAGTGCTGAGCGACGGCACTGATTTCCGGACCGTGAATCCGATCGGCCTGGTGCCGACACTGCGCACCGATGAAGGCGTGGTGCTGACCGAGAACGCCGCGATCCTGCAATATATCGCCGACCGCTTCCCGCAATCGGGCCTCGGCGCCGCAGCGGGCATCGATCGCACGCGGCTGCATCAATGGCTCTGCTTCATCGGCACCGAACTGCACAAGGGCCTGTTCATCCCGGTGCTCGACCGCAAGGCGCCGCAGGAGACGAAAGCCTATGCGCTGGAGAAGAACCTGTCGCGGCTGGACTATCTCGACAATTACCTGAAGGGGCGCGACTTCCTGCTCGACCATTTCAGCGTCGCCGACGCCTATCTCGTCACGGTCATCAACTGGACCATGGCGACGCCGCCGATCGAGCTCGCGAAATGGCCGAGCGTGAAGGCCTATTACGAACGCCTGCGTCAACGGCCGTCGGTCGCACGCGCGATCGCGGAAGAGTTCGAGCTGTACAAGGCCGAGCAGGCGCGGAAGAAGGCCGCGGCGTAAGCGACATTCGAAATAACCCGTCGTTCCGGACAATTCGGCCGGGGCGACGGGTTAAACAGCGCGACTGACGCGCCCGGAACAATTGGCTATTTTGGCATCTGCACTACGACCCCGTAGCGGCCGTATATCCGATCGATCGTGCCGTCGTTTCGCAGCCGTTCAACCGCTCCATCGATGGTGTCGCGCAATGCATCATCCGGACGGACCATGCCGACCGCGACATTCCAGTTGAGATCGGCTACGGACTCGTCGCGATCCAGGATACGAAATGCCTTGTCCGGATGCGTCAGATTGAAATAACTCGCCGCAGTGGGTGTGACCGCAGCGGCATCGATCTCATGGTTTGACAAGGCATCGAGGCTGTCGCTCTCGAAGCCGAAAGTCGACGTCGGGACGTGCCGTTGACTGATGATCATGGCAGCGACGGATCCGACCTGCACGCCGACCTTGGTATGCTCGTTGAGGCTCTGGAACGAGGCGAGCGCGCTGGATGAGGGGACGGCGAGCGCGACGCCCGTGCGATAATACGGTTTTGAGATTTTCAGGCGGGTTTCACCCTGCGCTTCGCGGTCGGCGATGACATCCAGAACGATGTCGCATCCGGCGCTCCGCATCTGGTACTGGGTGATGATCCAGTCGAGCCGCAGCGACACCCCGAGCTCGTGTGCCAGCGCCTGGCCCAATTCAATCTGAAAGCCGGGAGGATCGGCGGCCTTGCTTGCGAACGGAAGCGAGTTCGGATGGGCGCATAATCCGAGCACACCGGACGCGCGGATCGCGTCCAGGGTCCGCCCCTGCGCAGGATTCAGCAATCCGATCACGGCGCCGACCACAAGCGGGAGAACTGTCTTCGTTCCGCGTTCTCGTATCGACATCGGCTGGTCCATTCAGCCCTCGCGCGGCTTCAGGGCGCGGATGTATTTGACGATCTGGTCGATCTGCGCGTCGGTGAAGGCCCCGCCGAATGCCGGCATCGCACCAGACTTGCCGTTTTTGATACGGCTGTGCAGATAGTCGTCGTCGCGCGGCGAATTCATCAGCTGCGGTCCTTTGCCGGCAGCCCGGCCGCCAGCGGAGTGACAAAAGCCGCAAGTCCCTGCGAATAACTGCTCGACGTCGAACGTCCCGTTGTCGGGTACGGGAGCGGCAGACTGCGCCTGAACCGGTGCGGCATACAGCGACGAGGCGCCCAGCACCGCCGATAGCAGCGCGGTGATCTTCTTCAAATGCAAGTTCAAGGTACCCAGCTCCATATCCTGAAGCACGATGTCCTGAAGCACGCCCGGAAATTCCCAATGCGCGGGAAGCAAGCTTACGCCTGCTCCCCGGCAATCTGCGATGATCTATTTCAAGCTGAAGACGACGAGCGCCCCGTCATCACGCGGCATGCTCTTGTAGACGCCGCCGAAGTTTGGCGCGTATTCGTCTGCCAGCATGCCGCCAAAGCCAGCGGCCACGGCAATGTACTGCTTGCCATTGACGGAATAGCTGACGATGCCGCCCTGGTGGCCGGTGCCGTTGTTGTGACTCCACAGCTCGGCCCCGGTTTCGGCATCGTAGGCATGAAGGATCCCGCGGGAGTCGGGCACGAATACGAGATTGCCCGCAGTCGACAGCACACTTCCGAGCGGCGGCTCGGGATAGCGAACCTCCCACTTCTTGGCGCCGGTGATGGGGTCGCGCGCGTCGAGATGTCCATAGATCTCTCCGCCCGGAGGGGGTACCATCTTGAAATCGGCGCCGATGTTGAGCTGGACCTGGGGCGCTGTGACCGGCGTCGTCTTCTGGACGTCGAGCGTCATGCACCATTCCTGGCCGATCTTGTAGTACAGGCCGGTCTTCGGGTTGTAGGAGCCGGCGTTCCAGCTGACGCCGCCGCCAATGAAGGGGCACAGCGGCGGTTCGGTGACCTTCCCGGCGCTGAAGTCGCGACGGCCGATCAAGGCACCGGTCTTGGGATCGATATCCTTGACGAAATTGATGTTCTCAACGAGCCGCCAGACATTCTTCACGGCGAGATTGCGGTCATAGACGAAGACGAAACCGCCCTTGTTCGGGTGAACCACGAACTTCTGACCGTCACGTTCGAGCATCACAAATTCGCCGACCGCGCTATCGAAATCCCAGGCATCGTGCGGCAATTCCTGATGATGGAATTTCAGCCTGCCGGTATCGACGTCGAGACCAATCACCGAACTCGTGTAGAGATTGTCGCCGGGACGCGCGCCTTGCGTCTTGTAATCGGCGCCCGACCAATCGTAGAGCGGCGCCGGGTTTGCGGTGCCCCACAGGATCGTGTTGGTCTCGGAATCGTAAGTGCCCGGCATCCAGCCACCGCCACCGCCCGTGCGCCAGGAATCGTTTCCCCACGTCTTCATGGCCTCGTCGGTGCCGGCGACGGTCAAGAACTCCCACTTCTTCTTCCCGGTGGTGGCATCCAGGCCGAAGATCGGGCCGCGGCCCGGCCATTCACCGCCTTGCGCTCCGATGATCACCGTACCCTTCGCGTAAAGCGGTGCACCGGTGAAACCGACCGTGAGCTTCTGGGAGTCGATCAGCCTGGTTTCCCAGAGGACCTTCCCCGACTTCATATCCAGGCCAAGAACCCTGCCGTCCATGGTGCCGACGAAAACCTTGCCCTCGCCGAGCGCTACGCCGCGATTGTAGGGAGAATGGGTCTGACGGGAGATCAGGGCTTCGTCCAGCTCCGGAAAATGGGACCAGATCACCTCGCCTGTCGCGCCGTTGAGCGCAAAAACCCGGCTGTAAGAACCCGAGTAATAGAGCACGCCATCCGCCGCGAGGGGCATCGATTGCAGGCCGCGGGTCGAGCGTCCTGGAATATGGGTCCAGGCAACGTTCAGATTGGCGATATTATTTGCATTGATCTGCGCCAGCGGGCTGTAGTGATAGGACTTGTATGAACCGTGATAGGTCAGCCAATCGTTCTGACCGCCGTTCTCGATCCGCGCAGTATCCACGGACTGGGCCAAGGCCGACGACACCATCAGCGTCGCGCCGGCAATAAGAGGTAGACCAGACTTACACCAACGCTTCTTCATCCGTTCCTCCCGCTTTATGTTTGTTTAACTTGCGTCTCACAGACGCCGCCGCGAGGGATGTTGCGGTCCACTATCTGTCGGTTCTTCTCCATCGCATACGAGCCGCCAACGGCTCTCGATCTCTCTCGGCGGACATCGCCAAAAGGTGCTACGTCTTTGGACTGGTTGCAGTTGTGCTTATCCTCGCTCCGGCAGCGTACGCCGGATGACGACGAGCGCAAAGATGGAACACGCGCACGGCGCGAATTTGACGCGCGGCGCGGATCACAAACGTCAGTTGCGCTGTCCGGTTCGTTTGGCCTCGCAGTCTCAGACTGCTGCGGGCGGACGCGATAGCGCCAAGGCCGGAGGAAGGATTTACCCGTACAGCACGCGCGGGAGGATCGTGACGATGCCGGGCCAGAGCGTCAGCAGCAGCACGAAGCCGACCATGATGAGCAGGTACGGCATCGTGACGCGCGCGATGTAGCCGAGGCCATCGTCGGTCAAGCCCTGGATGACGAACAGGTTGAAGCCGACCGGCGGCGTGATCTGGGCCATCTCGACCGCGAGCACGAGGAAGATACCGAACCAGATCTCGTCGAAGCCAGCCCCCTTCACGATCGGCAGCACGATCGGCAGCGTCATCACGATCATCGAGAAGCCGTCGAGGAAGCAGCCGAGGATCAGGTAGAAGATAATCAGCACCACGATCAGCATGAAGGGCGATAGCCCCAAGCCCTTCACGAAGGCGGCGACGGCCTGCGGGATGCCGAGGAAGGCCGCGGCGTTGCCGAGGATCGAGGCGCCGAGCACGATCAGCGCGATCATCGAGCAGGTCACGACCGAGCCGATCAGCACGTCGCGCATCACCTGCTGTGACATCGAGCCCTGCGCCCAGGCGACCAGCGCGGCGCCGAACACGCCGACCGCGGCGGCTTCCGACGGCGTCGCCAGCCCGCCATACATCGAGCCGAGCACGCAGGCGATCAGGAACAGCGCCGGCGCGAGGTCCTTCAGCGCCGCAAAGCGTTCGCGCCACGGCACCTGCGAGAGCTTTGCCTCGGACTCCGGCACCAACGTGCGGTTGAACGTCGTGTGCAGCATCACCCATCCCATGAAGGTGGCCGCCAGCAGAAGGCCAGGCAGCACGCCGGCGGTAAAGAGCTTGAGAATAGAGACGTCGCCCAGCACGCCATAGATGATCATGATGTTGGATGGCGGGATCAAAAAGCCGAGCGTGCCGGCGCCGGCGAGCGAGCCGATCGCGATGTCGCGGGAATAGCCGCGGCGCGTGAGCTCGTTCAGCGACATGCGGCCGATCACCTGCGTCGTCGCCGCCGACGAGCCGGAGATCGCCGCGAAGATGGTGCAGCCGATCACGTTCACATGCAGAAGACGACCCGGCAGCAGCCCCGCCCATGGCGCGAGCCCCTGGAACAGCGAACGCGACAGACGGGTGCGAAACAGCAACTCACCCATCAGGATGAACAGCGGCAACGCCAGCAGTTCCTGCGTCGTCAAGATGTTCCAGGCGTATTGCGGCAGCAGCTTGTCGAGCGGGATCGAGCGGAACATCGCCAGCAGCAGCGTCGCGGTGAGCGCAAGCGTCAGGCCGATCCATACGCCGCATGCCAGAAGCGCAAACAGGATCGCAAAGAGTGCAACGACTTCGATGGTCATGGAATCCGGTGTCCGCTGGCTGGCGCGTGGGCGATCATTCGACGGGCGAGGCCTTCATGCGGTGATCTTCCAGCGGCAGGCCGAGCACGGCCTGGATCGCGCGCGCCAGGAACTGCAGCGTCAGCAGCAGCATGCCAAAGGTGACGACTCCTTGCGGAAACCACAGCGGGGTGTCGCTCGAGGTCGAAACCTGGCCGCGCACATAGGCGCCGAAGGCGAACTTCGCCATCGACGATGTCAGGAAGGCCATGAAGGCGAGGCCTGCGGCGGCCGACAGGATTTCGATCGCGCGCTGAAAGGGGGCCGGGACGTTCTTCAGCAGCAGCACGACACGGATATGGCCGCCGACACGCAGGGTCATGGCGGCGCCGAACGTGAAGGACGCCGCCATCAGATAGGAGGAATATTCCCACGCGATCGAGATCGTGGGCGGGAAGAACGGCAGGAAGTTCGAGAGGAAGCGCGTTGCGACCTCGCATAGCATCAGCAACGTCAGCATCAAGAGGCAGCCGCCTCCGATCCAACCGTCCAGCCGGCCAAGACGGTCGATGCCGTCGAGCAGAATGCGCAGCGGCGCTGGCGCCGCCGCGTTGAGACTTTGGGACGACGCAGGCAGGACATCCGCCACGGCCCGTCCTCAGCGCTTCATTTCGGCGAGATAGGCCCGCACCGGCTTGTCGGCCGCCGGCACGCGCTTGACGAAAGCGTCGAGCTGCGGCGCGGTCTTGGCGCGAATGTCCGTGATCATGGCTTCCGAGACCGGCACCACCTCCATGCCGCCTTCCTTGAGGCGGTTGAGGCTGTCGACGTCCGCCTTGAGCGAGTTCGCCCAGAAGCCCGGCTCCATCTTGGCGGCAATGCCCGCGACGAGCTGTTGCTGATCGGCGCTCAGTGCCTTCCAGGAATCGAGGTTGACGGTGAGCATCTGCGACGACCAGACGTGGTTGGTCGGGTAGATGTATTTCAGGAATTCCCAGAATTTACCGTCGACGCCCGACACCGCCGAGGTGGAGACGCCGGAGACCGCGCCGGAGGCCAGCGCCGGGATGGTCTCGCCCCAGGGGATCATCACCGGCGCCATGCCGACGACGGCCAGCATATCGACGGCGTTCTTGTCGGGCACGCGGATCTTGATGTTCTTCAAGCCGTCGACATCGGCGACCTTGACCTTGAGGTGCAGATATTGCGTCGGCCAGGGCACGATGTAGAGGATCTTCTGGTTGTTGCGCGCGGCGACCTTCTCGTATTCGGGCCGCACATATTTGTGCAGCACCTTCAATTCGTCCATCGAGCCGCAGAGAAAGGGAATGCTCTCGACGCCCATGAAGGGCTCGTCGCCGACCTGCTGGATGTTGAGGACGTCGGCAAGCGGCACCAGGCCGTCGCGCACGGCGCGCAGATGCTCGGGGCCCTTGAAGCCGAGCTGGCCGCCGGCCTTCACGGTGATCGTGACCGAGCCGCCGCTCTGCTTCTTCACCTCGTCGGCGAAGGCAAACGCGTTCTGGGTGTGGAAATTGCCGTCGGGCCATACCGTCGACATGTCCCAGCTCACCGTCGCGGCCCGCGCGCGGGTCGAGATGTGGCCGGCTGCGAGCAACGTCGCTGCGCCCGCTGTAAAATTCCGTCGCGTGATCATTGAGCCCCTCCGTTTGCTACGCGCACGACGCCTGAAGCGTCATCGCGTATGCCCATAAACTGCAACCGCGTTGTCGGCAGACACGAGGCCGCTTTCGATGTCGTCGTTGACGGCTGTCGGCGCGCGCTCCCGGGGATCGCCGATGCCGGCGCCGCCTGGCGTCAGCACCACCAGCCGGTCGTCCGGCGGCACCTGCTGAAAGCCTTTTCCACGCAGCTTCTTGCCGGACTTCAGGCCGACATAGCCGGCCTCGCCGTTCTTGCCGCCATCGCGGCCGCGTGGCGGATGATCGATGCGGTCGAATGCCGCCAGGATGTCGAACGGCGCATCGACGCCGCTGCCGACTTCGATGATCTGGCCGAGGCCACCCCGGGTGCGCCCTGCCCCGCCCGAATCCGGACGCAGCTCCTTGCGCCAGAAGATCAGCGGCGTCTGCGTCTCGGCGATCTCGACCGGCGTGCCGCGCACGCCGCTGGGATAGGCGGTCGCCGACAGACCGTCCTTCGCGAAGCGCGCGCCGGTGCCGCCATTGGAGGTCACCGCCATGGAGAATCCGTAATTGCCGCCGGCACCCGAGCGGGTCTGTCCGCGCACGTTGAGATTCCACAGGCACGAGGTGCCTTCCGCGGGCACGCGCTCGGGAATGATCTGGCGCAGGCAGCCGAACACGACGTCGGGCAGCATCTGGCCGATGATGTGACGCGAGGCGACCGGCGCCGGCTTCGGTGCATTGAGGATCGCGCCCGGGGGAGCCGACACCGTCAGCGGCGAGAGCGAGCCGGCATTGTTCGGGATCTGCGAGGCGACGACGCAGCCGAGACCGAACACGGTGTAGGCGATGGTGTAGGACAGAGGCACGTTGATGCCGAACCTGGACGCGGCCGAGGTGCCGTCGAAATCGACGTGGATGCCTTCATCCGAGATCGTCAGCGTCGCCTCGAGCGAGACCGGCGCGTCATAGCCGTCGACCACCATGGTGTTGTGCCAGGTGCCCTTCGGCAGCTTGGCGATCTCGGCCAGCACGGCCTCGCGCGAGCGGTCGCAGATGTAGTCGCCGAGCGCATCGAGCGAGTCGATGCCGAACTCGGTCATCATCTCGACCAGGCGCTCGCAGCCGACATCGTTGCAGCCGGCGAGCGAGTAGGTGTCGCCCTCGGTGTCGATCGGCAGCCGCGTGTTGGTGCGGATCATCGCCATCAGCGTCTCGTTGACGACGCCCTGGTCGATCAGCTTCAGCATGGGGATGTAGAGCCCCTCCATGAACACATCGGTGGCGTCGGGCCCGAAGCCGATGCCGCCGATGTCCATGAGATGGCTGGTGCAGGAAAACAGCGCGACCGGCTTGCCGTCCTTGAAGCAGGGCGTGGTGACGACGAAATCGTTGAGATGGCCGGTGCCCATCCAGGGATCGTTGGTGATGTAGGCGTCGCCCTCCTTCATCGTCTCGATGGGAAAGTGGGCGATGAAGTGCTTGACCGATTCCGCCATCGAGTTGACGTGGCCGGGCGTGCCGGTCACCGCCTGCGCCAGCATCCGTCCCTTGAGGTCGAACACGCCGGCCGAGAGGTCGCCGCATTCGCGCACGATCGGGCTGAAGGCGGTGCGGAGCAGCACCTGCGCCTGCTCCTCGACCACGGCGATCAGCCGGTGCCACATGATCTGGAGGTCGATCAGGCTCGCGCCGCTTGCCTTGCTCATCTATCAAGCTGCCTTCCGTTCCATGACGATGCTGCCGGCACCGTCGATATGGGCATCAAAACTGTTGGAGACGAATGTCGAGGTCTCGTCCTCCGCGATCACGGCGGGACCTGCAATCGTCGCGCCCGGCGCCATGTCCTCACGGCGGTAGAGCGGGATCTCGATCACCTCCCCGGCCCGGCCGTCGAAGAACTTGCGGCTGCCGGTCGCCTTGCCGGCCGGCTTGCGCGTCACGGCCGCGACCGTAGCCGGATTGCGCGCCTCGGTCGTCGCGAGCACGGACCAGCTCAACACCTCGATTGCCGCACCCGGGATCGATCGTTCGAACATCGCCGCATAATCCGCCTCGAACTTCTGGCGCAGTCCGGCCAGATCGGCCGTCTCCAGCCGCCGGTTCGGCAACTCGATCGAGATCTCATGGCCCTGGCCGACATAGCGCATGAAGGCGGCGCGGCGCTCGCGGACCGGCGCGCCTGCTGCTCCCGTCTCGACCAGCGCACGCGCCTCGGTCACCATCTCCTGGAGCAGGTCGGAAACACCATCGGTGTCGAAATCGTCGAGCCGCACATGACGGCTGCGCACCAGCTCGTAGGCGATCGGAGCCGCAAGGAAGCCCACGGCCGAGCCGACGCCGGCGTTGGAAGGGACGATCACGCGGGAGACACCGATCTTCTCGGCGACGCGCGCCGCATGCAGTGGCGCCGCGCCGCCGAAGGCGATCAGCGTGTGCTGCCCGACAATCTCACCGCGCTCGACCGCATGCACGCGCGCCGCGCTCGCCATGTTCTCGCAGACGACCTCGTGCACGGCATAGGCTGCAGTCTCAGCCGACAGACCCAGCGGCTCGCCCACGGCGCGCAGCAGCGCCTGCTTCGAGAGTTCAGGGTCGAGCTTGATCGTTCCACCCGCGAAATCGTCGGGATCGATCATGCCCAGCGCAACGTCGGCATCCGTCACCGCCGGGCGCAGGCCGCCGCGGCCATAGCAGGCGGGCCCTGGCTCCGACGAGGCACTTTCGGGACCGACCGTGACGCGCTTCATCGCGTCGACATGGGCAATCGAGCCGCCGCCGGCGCCGATCTCGACCATCTCGATCACGGGTATCCGCACCGGCAGACCTGAACCTTTCAGGAAGCGCGCAGCGCGATCGACCTCGAACACGCGCGAGGTCTCGGGCTGGTATTTCTCGATCAGGCAGATCTTTGCCGTGGTGCCGCCCATGTCGAAGGACAGCACCTTGCTCTCGCCGAGACGCGCCGCGATCTGCGCCGCGAAGATGGCGCCGCCGGCAGGACCGGATTCGACGAGGCGCACCGGAAAACGCCGCGCCGTCTCGATCGAGGTGACGCCGCCGCCGGAGGTGACGAGATAGATCGCGCCGCGGTACTGCTCGACCTGCAAGGCATCGGACATGCGGGCAAGATAACCGTCGATCAGCGGTTGCACGTAGGCGTTGGCCACCGCGGTCGATGTGCGCTCATATTCGCGGATCTCCGGGCACACCGCGGACGATACGGTCACGGAAATGCCGGGCATCTCCTCACTGATGATCGCGGCCGTGCGGCGCTCGTGCTCGGGATTGGCGTAGGAGTGCAGGAACGCGACCGCGACGCTCTCGACATTCAGCGCGCGCAATCTTGGCGCGAGCGCGCGCACCGCAGCTTCGTCCAGCGGGAGGCGGACGGCACCGTGGGCGTCGATACGCTCGGGCACGGTGAAGCGCAGGGATCGCGGCGCCAGCGGCTTCGGCTTGTCGATGGAGAGGTCATACTGGTCGTAGCGGCTCTCGGTGCCGATATCGAGCACGTCGCGAAAGCCCTCCGTCGCGATCAGCGCCGTCTTGGCGCCGCGACGCTCGATGATGGCGTTGGTCGCCAGCGTCGTGCCATGAATGAAGACGTCGATGTCGCTGATATGGGCGCGCGCATCGGCGAGAATGAGCCGCATGCCATCGAGCACCGCCTGTTCGGGGCGCTGCGGCGTCGTCAGCAGTTTGCGCGTCTTGCGATCCTGCCCCACGTCCAGCACGATGTCGGTGAACGTGCCACCGATATCGACGGCAAGCCGCACCTCGGCTCCCTCAAGCATTCCAAATTCTCCGTGCTGATCGTCAAGACTGAGGACAAAAGCGCAGCAATTTCCATGCCATGGGTGACAGGAACATGCTGTGTCCAGCTATTCTGCTTGGCACCCATGCAATAGGCAAGGCGTGTTCGCAGCCCGCGCGATCAGAGCAGGAATGCAAGCGCCGCCTCGCAGCGCTCCTCGACCTTCAGCGTAAGGAGATCATCGGCGCGGGTGCGTCCGAGATTGACCGCAGCGATCGGGATTTGCCGTTGCGCGGCAGCCTGCACGAAGCGGAAGCCGGAATAGACCATCAGTGACGAGCCGACGACGAGCATGGCGTCGGCCTGCGCCAGATGAGCCTGCGCGGTAGCAACCACGTCGCGCGGGACGTTCTCGCCGAAGAACACGACATCGGGCTTGAGGATGCCGCCGCAGACTTCGCAAGGAGGCACCTTGAACGACGAAAAATCCGCATGCTCCAGGTCCGCATCGCCGTCGGGTGCATCGGCGGCATCGAGCGTCAACCATTCCGCATTGGCGCGGCCGAGCATCTCCTGGAATTCGCTCCGCGGCGTCTTTTGGCCGCAGTCCATGCAGCGGACCAGATCGAGCCGGCCGTGCAGGTCGATTACCTGGCGGTGGCCGGCGGACTGATGCAGCCGGTCGACGTTCTGGGTCAGCAGCATTCCGCAACGTCCGCTCGCCTCGAGCCGGGCAAGCGCGTGATGCGCATCGTTCGGCCTCGCCTGGCCGAACCGCCGCCAGCCGATCAGGCTGCGCGCCCAATAGCGCCGGCGCGTATGCTCTTCCGACATGAAAGCCTGGAAGTTCACAGGCTGGGTCCGCTTCCAGTTGCCGTGACTGTCGCGATAGTCGGGAATGCCCGAATTGGTGCTGCAGCCGGCACCGGTCAGAACGAACAGATTTTCGTGCCGGCCGACGAAGTCCCGGAGCGGATGATTTGCCAGCGGATCATTTGCCAGAGGATTATTTGCCAGAGGATTATTTGCCATGGCGCAGATGTAGTCCGCGCAGGCCGGTTTTGCCAGATCACGGCCGTTCGGACCGGTCGAATCCCGCAATCAGCTTCACGAGCTCGCTCTGCCGCGCCGTACCGGTCTTGCGGAAGACGTTGTGGAGGTGTGTCTTGACGGTCGCCTGCGTCAGCCCGAGCAGCTCGGCCAGCGCCTTGACACCGCTCACCTTCATGACGGCGTCGATCAGGCGGACCTCGCTTGCGGTGAGCCTGTAGAGTTTTGCAAGCGCCTCCAGCGGCGGCGGATTGGCCGGCGAGGCCTTGCGCACGAACACCGCGGCAACCGCGGAATGCAGCGCGCCGGTACGCCGCCGGTCCCCCGAGGTCAACGGCAGCACATTGGCAAACCAGCGGCCTTGCGAGGTCCCGAGCGGAATCGAGCCGCCGCTGTCTGTCGGCGTGTTGCCGTTCTCCGCGGCGACAAGCGCTTCGCGCAACGCGCGCTGCGCGTCGAGGGCAACAGCGAACAACGTTCCGTTTCTTTCCGTGAGCAGCGCGGCCTCGTCCAGCATCGCGCGTCCGGGCGCGTTGGTAAAGGCGAGGCGTCCGTTGGGACCAACCAGAAACACGGCGGCCGTGACGCTGTCGAGCGTCTGGGTCAACACCGCCTGTGTCGCCCTGTTCTGATCGAACAGCCGGCCAATCGAGACCGCGCGCTGGAAGTGCGGCACGATCAGAGCAAACCGGCTGCGGGCGTCGGCGTCGGCGAGACCGTCTTTCTCATGCATCCGGACACTGACGATCGATGAATAGGTTGCGCCCTTCTCCAGATTCGATCCGAGCGCATCGATCATGCCCTGCGGCTTCATCCACTCTTCGTAGAAGCGCGTCGCCACCATCTCCTCGAAGGGGACGAAGTCGGTTGATGCATAGACGAGGCCAGCCTCGCAGAAAGTGGCCGCTGGAAAGCACGGATTCAAGGCGAGATATTTCTCGAGATAGAGCTTTGTGTAGTCCGGCTCCTCATTGAAGAGGTGCAGCACCGCGGTTTGCTCGGTGGCCGCGTCATGCCAGAACAGGGCGCCGGACGACCCGCCAACAAACTGGCAGGCCTGTTCGAGGGCGCGCGACCATAGGGCGGGATCGAGCGCGGCGTCGTAAATCAGGCCGGTCAGGTCTGACAGCAGAGCGGCTTCGGATATCACGGCGGGCTCTCCGACTTGTCGAGCAACAGATTCGGCATCCGCACCTCGTCCCTCATTGAGTCGAGACCGGGGACTGTTTCGCAGGCGCGCCCGGCTTCGGCGGGGCGGATTGCTTCTGTGAGACGACGGCCTTGCCAGGCGCAGCTTCAGGTGCGGCGGGCGCCACCGGTGCGGACTGCCCCACCGACAATGACACGCCGAACACACGCCATTGTCCTTCGACCGGCGCGAACATCAGTTCGAAATTCACCTGAGACGGCACCGACGGAAAAAATCCTGCCATGTGCAGGAGCCCGTTCGGCTCGATCTGCGGCAGCAGCGACAATTGCGGATCGATCACGGCAAGACCGGAGAGATCGAGCTTATCGCCACGCTGCTTGGCAAAGATCTCCGCAAGCTTTGCGGCGGTGTTGACCTGGAAGCCGGGCGCGCCGAGGTCGCGCAGCACGGTGTAGTTCCCGGTCTTGTTGGCGTGGTCGAGCGCGAGCAGCGTCGAGCGGATCAGCATCAGCACACCGTTGCGGTCGATATTGGCGGGCTTGGCCGCCTGCTGCTGCGACGGCGGCGTCTGGTGGGGCTGCAGCGGCGTCTGCTGCGCAGCTGTCGTCACCGCCCCCAGGATCAGAAGACCGGCAATCGGAAGACCAAGGCCCGCGCTCAACCAACGCAGCGTCATGACGAATGGGTTCTTCCTACCACTGGATCGAGACAGCACCACGTCCACCTGCAACGCTGCGCTCGAGCCCGATACCGCCGCCTGCATTGGCGATAATAGCATAGCTCTTGCCGTCATAGAGCAGTGCCGTTGCGCCGACCGCAAACGCGTTGGCGCCCTCGAAATTGCCGTAGCCGGCCGAGAGCGCGAATTTGCGCCCCTGTTGCAGCGCCGGCATCGAGCCGGCCGCGAGCGCGACAGCGGTGCCGCTGCGGGCTTCGAGCCGGTTGTCCATCACCTGCGACTGCAACGAGGTCACCTGCGACTGCAGCGAGGTGATGTTCGCCGGGTTGAAGCTGGACGTTGCCAGATTGCCGGCCGCATCGGTCGTCACGAAGGACACCGGTCCACTCTGTGCCGCAAGGCTCGCCGCCGACGCGACCCCGGCCATGCGATAAGTGTTGCTGGCGGTCCCGATCGCGACCTGGTTGACGGCCGTTGCTGTCGCACCGGAGCCGATGGCGGTAGAGTTCGCAAAGCCTGCCGAGGCGCCGGTGCCGATGGCGACGGCATTCGCGCCGGTGCCGGCGATTGCACCATCGCCGATAGCGATACCACTTGCACCGATGGCGCTGGAACTGTTGCCGGCCGAGAGGGAATTGGTGCCGCTTGCGATGGCCGCGTTGCCCAAGGCAACGGCGTTCGCGGTGCCGGCACTCGCTCCGCTCCCGATAGCCGTCGAAGACACACCCGCGGCAACGCTGCTGATGCCGATCGCGATCGATTTGCTGCCGGTCGAGACGGCACCTACGCCGCCGACGCCATCGCCGCCTCCCATCGCCAGACTATAATTCCCCGTCGAACTGGCAGCAGAAGCTCCCGAAGCACCACCGCCGATCGCAGTGCTGTAGACGCCGCCCGCCGTACTGTTGGCGCCAAAGGCACTCGCGGCCACGCCGGTCGCCTGACTGGTCACGCCGATCGCCGTACTGTTGTCCGCGGTCGCCTGAGCGATTCCGCCGATCGCGATGGCGCTGTGACCGCTCGCATTGCTGAGGACGCCGCTCGCCACGCTGGCGGTGCCGCTCGCCGTGCTTCCGTTACCGATCGCCACGCTGCCACTGCCGCTTGCTGTACTGTTGCCGAACGCGCTGCTGCCACCGCCGCTCGCGTCGCCGCCGCAAGACACGCCGCCCAGCGCTGTGCCAAGAGGGGCGCCTGTCACCGCCTCGCCGCAGACCTGCGCGGCAGCGGGCGCGGAAGCCAACGCCAGCACGAGCATCGAGAGCGCTGCAGATAGAAGGACGCCGACCCCAGGCCTTGGCCGCCTCCGAATTTGAGCGGCAGACGTGCGGGATTTCAGGCGAAACAGCGCCTCAGCAATCACACTAAGCATTTGCGCTCTCAATTCTGAGAAATCGGCCGATCTTGATCGATCGGTTGGCCCAAATTTGCGAAGGGACGGATGGGAATGTCCCATCGATCCCGGGTTCGGCGAGGGTGAAGGGAGATGGCGGACCGCACATCAACCGTTCGGTTGAGTTCGTCCGCGCGTGCAGCGCCGACAGCCCGCTTTTTTCCGACTGTTGCTGGATTGCATCGCGAAAAGTCTCGACGATGAGCGTCGGCGCCGCAGGCAGCCCGCGAGAACAGCAAGGACGCTCGTGATCTTGCTAGCTCGCCCAATTGTCCCGGAACTCGGGAAACAGCGTCAGGCCTCCGCAGGCGTAGATGGTCTGGCCGGTGATGTAGCTTGCCTCGTCCGAGGCGAGGAAGGCAAACACGGCGGCGATCTCTTCCGGCGTGCCGACGCGGCCCATGGGAATATGGCTGGTGACCACGCCGCGCTTTTCCGGATCGCCGGTCCAGGCGGCGTTGATCGGGGTGTCGATCGCGCCGGGGCCGACCGCATTGACGCGAATGCCGCGGCCGGCGAATTCCAGCGCCAGCGTACGCGTCAGATTGGCCATGCCGCCTTTGCTGATCGAGTAAGCGAGGTAGCCGGGTTTCGGGATGATCTGGTGCACGCTGGAGCAGTTGATGATGCTGCCGCCTGCGCCGCGCGCGACGAAATGCGCGAGCGCCTTCTGGGCGCAGAACACGGCACCGTTGAGATTGACGTCGATGATGCGGCGGTAAGTTTCGATGTCGAGCGCTTCGTTCGGCGATTCCCGCTGGAAACCGGCATTGTTGACAAGGCAGTCGAGGCGCTTCCAACGCGCCAGAATCGTCTCGAACATCGCGGCAACCTCTTGCTCATGACCGACATCGGCCTTGACGATGATGTGATCGAGCCTGCCGTGGCCGCGATCACCCGACGCCGTCCGCGCGAGCGCGAGCGTCTCCTCAGCCCCTTCAGGGTGACCGAAATAGTTGATGGCCACGGTCGCGCCTTCCTGGGCAAGCCGGATGGCGACGGCGCGGCCGATGCCTTGGGAGGCGCCGGTCACCAGCGCGTACTGGCCGACAAGACGCGAGTGGAACGAGGTCGAGCGATCGGTTTGTGGCATGGGTTCTCTCCGGGATGCCCTGATCAGCGACGGAACCGGCTTTTTGTTCCATCCCCCAGCGCATCGCTGTGATTCATTCGACGCGGCGCGCGAATGGCGAAGTCAAGATCTGGTACAGGATGATGGCGCCAAAGGTTGCGGTGCCGATCCCGCCGATCGTGAAGGCGCCGAATTTGAGCGTGAGGTCGCCGGCGCCTGCGGTGAGCGCGACCGCCACGGTGATCAGGTTTGCCGGACTTGAGAAGTCGACCTTGTTCTCGACCCAGATCCGGCCGGCCATCGCGGCGATCAATCCGAACAGCACGATCGAGAGTCCACCGATGACAGGACCCGGGATCGACAAGATCAGCGCGCCGAATTTCGGCGAGAAGCCGAGCACGATCGACACCACCGCCGCGAAGGCAAACAGCGAGGTCGAATAGACCTTCGTGGCCGCCATGACGCCGATGTTTTCGGCATAGGTGGTAACGCCGGTGCCGCCGCCGCAGGCCGCCACGATGGTCGCGAGGCTGTCGGCGAGCAAGGCGCGGCCGAGATAGTCATCGAGGCTCCGGCCCGTCATGGCGCCGACGGCCTTGATGTGACCGAGGTTCTCAGCGACGAGAATGATCGCAACCGGCGCGATCAGGACGATCGCATCGGCCTGGAAGGTCGGCGTGGTAAAAGTCGGCAGGCCGATCCACGGCGCAGCCGCAAGCGGGGTGAAGTCGATCGGCTTGCCGAAGCCGAGGCCGTTCGCGAACAGCAGGTACAAGAGATAACCGCCGATTGCGCCCAGAATGATCGGCAGGCGGCGCCACAAGCCAGGTGCGCCAACGGCAACCACGCCGATGATCAGAACGGTCGCGAGCCCGATTCCTGTGTCGAACGCATTGGCGCTCACGGCCTTAACCGCCACGGGTGCGAGGTTGAGACCGATCGCGGTTACCACGGCGCCGGTGACGGCCGGCGGCAACAGCCTCTCGATCCAGCCAACCCCCGACCACATCACGATCAGCGCGATCACGCCGTAGAGGACGCCGGCTCCGACGATGCCGCCAAGCGCAACCGACAGGTTCGGGTTCGGCCCGTGCCCAACGTAGCCGGTCGCGGCGATCACGACCGCGATGAACGCGAAGCTCGAGCCGAGATAGCTCGGCACACGCCCCGCGACGATGACGAAGAAGATCAGCGTGCCCATGCCGGAAAACAGCACCGCGACATTGGGATCGAACCCCATCAGCAGCGGCGCGATGATCGTCGAGCCCGACATTGCGACGCAATGCTGGAGACCGGAGACGACGGTCTGGCCAAGCGGCAGCCGCTGCTCGGGCATGATCACGCCGGAGGACTTCAGAGTCCAACGCGGAAAATAGCCTCGCGCTCGCTGTTCGGAGCCCGTTGCAATCGGCATGTTCCCCCCAGTTGCGGTGCAGCGATCGATCTTCGTGCGAACAGACAAAAATGTGATTGTCGCTTCTGCGGCGGCCATCACATGATGCAAATCAAACAAGATCAATACGTTCCGGGGCCTATTCTATGACACAGATTGCGATCCAGCCAGCCATCCACCGCCGGCACCAGCCCTGGTACAAGATTCTCTACATTCAGGTGCTGATCGCGATCGCGCTCGGGGTGCTCATTGGCTATTTCTATCCCGATCTCGGCAAGGCCCTGAAGCCGCTCGGCGACGGCTTCATCGCGCTGATCAAGATGATGATCGCGCCGGTGATCTTCTGCACGGTGGTGCACGGCATCTCCTCGATGGGCGACCTCAAGCGCGTCGGCCGCGTCGGGCTGAAGTCGCTGGTCTATTTCGAGACGGTCTCGACCGTCGCGCTCGCGGTCGGCCTGCTGGTCGGCGAGGTGCTCCAGCCCGGACACGGCTTCAACATCGATCCCGCCACGATCGACCCGAAATCGGTGGCGACCTACGTCACCAAGGCCAAGGAAGAAGGCATCGTCGCCCATCTGATGGCGATCATCCCAGACAGCTATCTGGGCGCCATCGCACGCGGCGATCTGTTGCAGGTGCTGCTGATCTCGATCCTGTCGGGCTTCGCCATCGCCTTTCTCGGCAAGGCCGGCGAGCCCATTGCGGAGGCGATCGACAAGGCCGCAAAGATGTTCTTCGGCATCATCCGCATCATCGTGCGCGTCGCCCCGATCGGGGCGTTCGGCGCGATGGCGTTCACCGTCGGCGCCTATGGCCTCGGTTCGCTGATCAACCTCGCGGCCCTGATCGGCACGTTCTATCTCACCAGCATCCTGTTCGTTGTGGTCGTGCTCGGCGCAATCGCGCGGCTCGCCGGCTTCTCGATCCTGCGCTTCATCGCCTACATCAAGGACGAGCTCCTGATCGTGCTCGGCACCTCCTCGTCGGAAACGGTGCTGCCGCAGATGATCCAGAAGATGGAGCATCTCGGCGCCTCGCGTTCGGTGGTCGGCCTCGTGATTCCGACCGGTTACAGCTTCAACCTCGACGGCACCAACATCTACATGACGCTGGCGACGCTATTCCTGGCGCAGGCGACCAATACCCATCTGACCATCTGGCAGGAGCTCGGCATTCTCGGCATCGCCATGATCACCTCGAAGGGCGCCTCGGGCGTGACCGGGGCGGGCTTCATCACGCTCGCGGCGACACTCTCGATCGTTCCTGACATCCCGATCCAGTCGATCGCGATCCTGGTCGGTATCGACAAGTTCATGAGCGAGTGCCGCGCGCTGACCAATCTGATCGGCAACGGCGTCGCCTGCGTCGTCATCAGCATCTCCGAAGGCGAGCTCGATCGCGAGGCGCTGCACGAGGCCATGGCCCATCCGCTGGAGATGGGTGAGGCGCTTGAACCGGGCGGCAGCGCCGCCTCCTAGGCCGGGCGCAGGTTGGCGGCGTCCGGTTCCAACGCGGTAGTTTCCCGGAGTGGTAAATTGGCGCGGCGCGAGTCACAACAATTAGGTTGGGATCACGGATTGATACTCATGTTTTTCCACCCGACGCGCTGGGGGCAGGGCGTCGGGTTTTTGTTAATCAACGATGGGCAGCCGATTTAGCCGGCCAGTTCGACCCTGCGCGTGATCCCGATCGCCTGCAAGAACGCCTCGTCATGGCTGACGACGAGCAGCGCGCCGTCATAGGCCCTCAAGCCCGCTTCGACGGCTTCGATGGATTCAATGTCCAAATGATTGGTCGGCTCGTCGAGGATCAGCAGCGACGGCGGCGTCGCTCCGCCCAGCACGCAGGCAAGGCCGGCGCGAAACATCTGCCCGCCGCTCAAATGTCCTGCGGTCTGCAAGGCCGCATCGGCGCGAAACATGAACCGGGCCAGTGCCGCATGGCATTCATTTGCACCCGCCTTCGGATGGAGGCGCCCGAAATTGTCCAGGATGGAGATCGCGGGATCGAGCAGACTGACTCTCTGATCGAACAGCGCAAGATCCGGCCTGACCCGCACGGTGCCGGAGAGCTGATGCAACTCGCCGGCGACGAGTTTCAGCAGCGTCGTCTTGCCGGAGCCGTTGGGCCCGACGATTGCCACGCGCTCCGGACCGACGATCGCGAGCGATAGATCGCGCAAGACTTCCCGATCCGGCCGATAGCCGGCGCTGACGCGATCGAGCCAAACCACCTCCCTGCCCGCCGGCAGTTGGGTCGAGGGCAGCTTCACCGACAGCGGCTGAAGAATCTCGATGCGCCGCCGCGCCGTATCGACGGCCTCGAGCGCATCCGCGCGCCGCCGCTCGGCGATCTCAGCGTTCTTGCCGCCGGTGTCTTCACTACGGTCCTTGCGCGCGCCGGCCAGAATGCGCGGCATGTCGCCCTTGGCGCGCTTCTTCTTGCCCCCGCTGTCCTTGCGCGCTTTCCTCTCCGCGGCCTCCTGCGCCTTCCCATCGATCTCGGACAGGCGCCTCTGGGCATGCGCGAGGTCGTGCCTGACAGCCGCAAGCGCAACGGCTTTCTGCTCGCAATAACTGCTCCAATTGCCGCCGTATCGCGCAGCTCCGAGCGACGTCAGCTCGACGATCGCATCCATGGTTTCGAGCAGGCTCCGATCCTGGCTGACGACGATCGCCCCACCGCGCCAGGACGCAAGGAAATCGATCACGGCCTTGCGCCCCTCCCGATCGAGATTGTTGGTGGGCTCGTCGAGCAGCAGGAAGTCCGGCTCCGCAAAGATCAGCGCCGCGAGACGAACCCGCGTGACCTGCCCGCCCGACAGGCGGTCGAGCTCGATCTCCGGAGCGACGTCGAACCCGACACGCGCAAGGGCGGATGCAAGCCGTGTTTCGACGGTCCAATCGACCTCGGAAACCTCCTCGGCCAAGGCATCCCCGCGCTCGGCACGGCGAAGCAGATCGAGCGCGGCTCGCGCACCGAACAGGTCGATCACCTTCGCACCCGCAAGGGGCTGGACGTCCTGGCGCAGCAGACCGACGGTACCTTTGACGACAATGCGCCCCGACTGAGGAATGTGCTCTCGCGAAATCGACGCAAGCAGCGTCGTCTTCCCGACGCCGTTGCGGCCGACGAGGCCGGTCCGCTCGGCGCCGAACGTCAGATCTATACTGGAAAAAAGAGAGCGGCCGTCAGGCGTGAACAGCGACAGGTTGGACAGGATGATTGAAGCAGGCATGGAATTCCCCGTGAGCAAGGCAGATCGGCTTTGCGGTCGGGGTAAAATCCATGACTCTCGAATATCCTGTTTGAGGCGCTCTCTAACTAATCCCATCGAAGGGCGAGATCAAGGCGAGGCTCGCAGGCACGACGGCGCGCGGGAAGCGCTGACGTGCCCCGCTGGCCCGCGCGATCAACCCTTTAGCGCGGTGACCACGACCTCGATCAGCGCGCTGCCGCCGAGATCGGCGACGCCGACGGTGGCGCGGGTCGGAAGATTGTCGCCGAAGAACTCGGTCCAGACCGCGTCCATCTCCTTCTTCTTGGAAAGATCCGTGACGAAGATCGAGGTGCTCACGACGCGCGACTTGTCAGTACCCGCTTCCTTCAGATAGCCGGCGATCTTGCCGAGGATATTGCGGGTCTGCTCGCCCATTGACACCGAGGTGTCGTCGGCGATGGTGCCGCCAATGAAGACAAAGCCATTGGCTTCGACGGCGCGGTGCATGATGGGCGTGCGGATGCTGCGGGTAATGCTCATGATGTCCTCTTGTTGCTAGAGCGTGGGGGAATAGAAACGGTCGATACCGAGATCGCCGATGCGTGTCTGGGTGCCGCCGTTGACGATCAGCTCCGCCATGACGGCGCCCGCGCCGGGGCCGAGCTGGAAACCGTGCAGCGAGAAGCCGAACTGGTGATAGAGGCCCTTGTGCCGGCTGCTCGGTCCAAACACGGGCAGATCGTCCTTGGTCTTGGCCTCGATGCCGGCCCAGGCCCGCATGATCGTCGCGTCGCGCATAACCGGAAACAGTTCGAACACGGTGCGGGCGCTGGTCGCGAGGCTCTTCCAGTCCAGCACCGTCTCGTTGCGATCCTGATACGGCGTTGCCAGATGGCCGCCGCCGATCAGCACCGTGCCGTTCTTGAATTGCTTGAAGGACAGTTTGCGGCCGCGCAGGATCACGACGGGGTCGATGAAATGCGGCACGCGCGAGGTGATCATCAGCATCGGCGCTACGGTCTCGACCGGAACGGGCTCACCGAGCGCGGCAGCGATGGTCCCGGCCCAGGCGCCGGCGGCATTGACGAGCACCGGCGCGGCAAAGCTCTCGGCGCCGACATCGACGTGCCAGAGACCGTCGGTGTGCCGGATATTCGTGGCGGCAATACCCTCGCGCACGGTCGCGCCGAGTTGTTCCGCCTTGCGCCGGAACGCCGTCGTCGCCTGCGCGGGATTGGCCGCACCGTCGCGGCGCGAGACCACGCCGCCGGGACAGCTCTCGGCGACCGCAGGCACGAGGCGCCGCAGCTCTGCGGCATCGATCAGCTCTTCGTGGGTGAAGCCGAGCGCGTTGAGCTCGGCCACACGTGCGCGGCAGACCGCGAGTTCCTCTTCGTTCTCGGCGACAAGGACCTGGCCATAGCTCTCAAAGCTGCAATCGTCGTCGAGGAGATCGGTGATTTTCTCCCAGATTCCCATCGAGCGGATCGAAAGCGGGATTTCGGGGATGTGCCGCGCCAGCTGGCGCACGCCGCCTGCGTTGACGCCGGAGGCGTGCCGGCCGGCATAGTCCTTCTCGATCAGCACCGGCTTCAGGCCGGCGAGACACAGATGCAGCGCAGTCGAGCACCCGTGGATGCCGCCGCCGACGACGATCGCATCCACGTTTTTCGTCATCCGCGCACCACCGCCTTGATGTCGTCTTCGCTCTTCGGAACCGCGGCAAGCTCGGCGAGCGTGATCGGCTTGACCGGCGCGCGCAGCCGGTAATAGCCGATCTCCTGCGGGCTTTTTCCCCGGGCCTGCGCCATCAGCTCGGTGACGGTGAGGCCGCAGAGCCGGCCCTGGCACGGCCCCATGCCGGTGCGGCGATAGGCCTTGAGCTGGTTCGGCCCGGTCGCGCCGATCGCGACGGCGTCGAGAATATCCTTTGCCGTGACCTCCTCGCAGCGACAGACGATGGTGTCGCCCGCGGGAATGCGAAACTGCCGCGCCGGACGGAACAGCGTGTCGAGAAAAACGCGGCCACGTTCGGCCTTGGCGAGATCGGCGCGGAGGCTCGCCATCGGCGCAAGCTTTGTGGCAGCCGCAGGCGCCAACGCCTCCACTGCCGCGCGCGCCGCGATGCGGCCGCGCACCACGGCTGCGTTCGCACCGCCGATGCCGGCGCCGTCGCCGGCAATCGCAATGCCGGCGACCGAAGAATTGCCGCTGGCATCGAGCACCGGAGACCAGCACAATTGCAAATCATCCCAGCGATGCTCGATTCCGGCCGCCATCGCCAGATTGACGTTGGGCACAACGCCCTGGTGCAGCAGCAAGAGATCCGCAAGGACGGTCTCGCGCTTGCCGCCGGCGACATAGCTCACGCTCGCGAGCTGGCCGTCGCCAGAGGCCGCAAGCTCGCTGACGCCTGAGACGACCTGCACCTTCGCCTTCACCTCGCGCATCATCGACAGGCCCTTGGCGAAATAAGGCGAGGTCAGGAAGGCAAAGGCGTGGGGGAGAGCCGCGAAATAGTTTCCGCGCGCGGTGGTGTCGAGAATGCGATCGATGCGGCCGCCGAGACGCAAAATCTGCGCGGCGAGCAGCCAGAGCAGCGGCCCCTGCCCCGCGATCACTGTACGGCCATCCGGCACCAGGGCCGATGATTTCAACATCGTCTGCGCGGCGCCTGCGGTCATCACGCCCGGCAGCGTCCAGCCGGGAATCGGAAACGGCCGCTCCAGCGCGCCGGTCGCGAGGATCACGCGTCTGGCCTTGACGAAGGCGGACGCGCCGCCGACCGAGACGGCGATATCGAGGTTGCGGTCGAGGCTCCAGACGGTGGCACGGTGGATGACCTCGGCGTTGCCTGCGCGCAGCGCCTGCACGAGATCGGCGCCCGCCCAATAGTCAGCACCGAGCTGATCGCGGTCGATCACCGGCGTCGAGGCGATGGCACGAAACACCTGGCCTCCGGGACCGATATTCTCGTCAAGCAGCAACGTCGACAGGCCGGCTTCGGCGGACGTCGCGGCGGCGGCGAGGCCGGCAGGCCCGGCCCCGATTACCACGACGTCGTATTCCTGGCGCTTGGGAGCCACAGTCATTTCCCGATCTCCCGCTTGCCCTTCTGAATCTCGATCTGCATGCCCTCAGTGACCGGCACCAGGCAGCCCTGTCGGTTGCCGACGCCGTCGATGGTGACGAGGCAATCGAAGCACACACCCATCATGCAATAGGGCAGACGCGGCGCGCCGCTCACCGCGGTCGAACGGCGTGCATCGCAGCTCGAGGCCAGCAGTGCCGCGGAGACGGTGTCGCCCTGGCGCGCGGGGACGGCGACGCCGTCGACGAAGATTTGCACCGGCGGCCGTTTGTCCTGTTCGGATCGTTTGAACATCCTGGCTCCTTCAATATCCCTAGTAGCCGCTGTTGTTCGCAGCACCGGCGGCGCCAAAACGGCTGGCCGAGAACGCGCCGACCAGCTCCGGCTCGAGCGCGCCCTGCGCGACCATCCGCGCGATCTCGAACGCGTGGTTGGAGGCGAGCGTCACGCCGGAATGACAGCAGGCGACGAAGGCGCCGGGATGCGTCTCCGACTGGTCGTAGATCGGGAAGCCGTCCTGCGGCATGACGCGGATGCCGGCCCAGCTCCTGACCACGTTGAGCCGCGCGAGATGCGGAAACATGCGCTGGGCGCGATCGGTCATCACGGCGCTGATCGAATGCTTCATCGTGCGATCGTCGAGCTCGTCTTCCTTGCTGTCGCCGATCATCACCGTGCCCTCGTCGGTCTGACGGATCGTGGTCAGCGGATGCGGCAGGAACGGCATGGTGCGCTCGGTCACCACGATCTGACCACGGGTCGGGCCCATCGGGGCGTAGAGACCGACCATCGGCGCCAGCGTCTGGTTGGCATTGCCGGCGGCGAGCACGATCTTGGCGGCACGGAGCTCGCCCTGCGGCGTCGTCAGGCGGAATTCGCCGCCGCTCTGGCTGATCGCCGAGACCGGACGCTCCGGAAGATAGTCAATGCCGAATGCCTTGAAGCCGGTGTGGAACGCACGAAACGTGCGCAGCGAATTGACGTGACCGTCGAGTGGACAAAAGCTGCCGCCTGAGACTTCAGGCCCGATCAGCGGCAGCACCTTCTTGACCTCGGACGCCGGCAGCATCTCCATCTTGTAGTCGGCGGCGCCCGTCTGGTTGTGCATGCGCTTGACCAGCTCGGTGCGCTGGCCGAATTCGTCCTCGCCGAGCGTGAGATGAAAGCCGCCGTTCTGCTGAAGCGAGACGTCGAGGCCGGTCTGCTGCTTCAGCTCGGACGCGAGCCGGCTCCATGCCTGTGATGCCTGCACGGTCCACACGGTATAGGCCGGCATGCCCAAGCCCTTGCTCTGCACCCAGACCAGCGCAAAGTTGGCACGCGAGGCGCGCTTGGTGATGTCGCCTTCGTCGAGCACGGCGACGCGCTTGCCGAGCCGGCCAAGACCCCAGGCGATGGCGGAGCCGAGCAATCCGCCGCCGACGACGGCGACGTCGTAATCTGTTCGCATGGATTCTCCTATCGCCCCGTATCGCCCTTGCCGGCGAGCACGCGGTCGAGCCCGTAGAAGCGGTCGAGCAGAATGAGGGCGGTCATGGTGATCGCGATCACGCAGGCCGAGACCGACGTCACCAGCGGATCGATGTTGTCCTGGATGTACAGAAACATGCGCACCGGCAGTGTTTCGGTGCCGGGTGCCGCGAGGAAGACGGTCATGGTGAGATCGTCGAAGGACTGGATGAAGGCGAGCGCCCACCCACTGATGACGCCGGGCAGGATCAGCGGCAAGGTCACGCGGCGGAACAGCGTCCAGCCGCCGGCACCGAGCGAGACCGCCGCCATCTCGACCGAAAGGTCCATGCCGGTCGCCGCAGCCAGCGTCAGCCGCAGCGCGAACGGAAACACGATGATGACATGCGCGATGATCAGCGCGGCGAAGCTGCCGCCCAGGCCAGCCGACGTGAAGAAGCGCAGGAACGCGATGCCGAGCACGACATGCGGGATCATCAGCGGCGATAGGAACAGCGCGGCCAGCACATCTCGACCGCGGAACCGATAGCGCGCAATCGCCAGCGCCGCCGGTACCGCGAATAGTAGCGCGACGAACGACGACAGTGCGCCGAGGCCAAGGCTGACCCAGAAAGCATGGACGAATTCGGGATAGTTGGCGATCGCCCTGAACCAGCGCAACGAAAAGCCGTTGGTCGGCAGCGACAAGAAGCCTTCAGGCGTGAACGCGACGAGGCAGACGACGAGGATTGGCGCCACCATGACGATGACGAAGATGGTGTGGAAGATCAGCGCCAGCGGGCCATTCCGGCTCATCGGAACACCTCCGCGTAACGGCGCTCGATCAGTGCGTTGCTGCCGACGACGATCAAGACCAGCGCGGCCAGCAGCAGCGTGGCGACCGCCGCACCCAGCGGCCAGTTCAGCGTGTTGAGGAATTCGTCATAGGCGAGCGTCGCCGCGACCTTGAGCCGACGGCCGCCGATGATCGCGGGCGTCGCGAACGCGCTGGCCGAGAGCGAGAACACGATGATCGCCCCCGACAGCACGCCCGGCATGATCTGCGGCATGATGATGCGGCGGATGATGGTCACGGGGCCGGCGCCGAGCGACATCGCGGCATTCTCGATCTGCGGATCGAGACGCTGCAGCGCCGCCCACACCGATAGCACCATGAACGGCATCATCACGTGCGCAAGCGCAACCACCATGCCGGTTTCGGTGAACATGAAGGGGATAGCGGCCCGGATCAGCCCGGCCGACATCAGCAGTTTGTTGACGAGGCCGTTGTTGCCGCCGAACAGCAGCGCCCAGCCGAGCGTCCGCGCCACCACGGAAATCAGCAGCGGCCCCAGGATAACCAGCAGGAAAACGCTCTTCCAGCGTCCGCCCATGCGGTTGAGGATGTAGGCTTCGGGCGCACCGAGAACAGCCGTGAGCAGCGTGGTCAGGATCGCGATGCGAAACGTCCTCCCGAACATTTCGGCATAGTAGGGATCGGTCGCAATCTCTCGCCAGTTCTTGAGGATGAAAACCGGCTCGATGCCCTTGTACTGGCCCCAATCGTGGAACGACAGCATCACGGTCATTGCCAGCGGAATCAGGAGCACGCCGACGAACAGCATCAAAGCGGGCGCGGTCAGCGCCCAAGGCGTGCGTACGTTTCGTTCCTCGGCGGAAGCGCTCATGCGACGCCCCTCACGCCCATGTCCTCGGGCCGCCAGGTGAGGTGAACGGCCTCGCCTTCGACCGGCTGCGATCGGCCGTCATTCTGGCGGATTACGGTCGCCGGGCCACATTCGCTCTCGCACTGGAACAGCCAGTGATTGCCTTGGAAGATGCGCGTGACGATCTTTGCGCTGAGGCCTGCGTCGCCAAAGTCGATCCGCTCGGGGCGAATGCTGATGGTGACGGGACCGCTGCGCCCGGCAGGCGCAGGCGCGCTCCACGAGCCGGCGATCAATCGTGCCGGCACACTCGTCCGATCGATCGTCGCGGCAAAGTCGTTGGTCTTGCCCAAAAACTGCGAGACGAAGGCCGAGGCCGGCTTCTCATAGGTCTCCTGCGGCGTGCCGATCTGCTCGATTCGGCCCTGGCTCATCACCACGATACGGTCGGACAGCGACATCGCCTCGTTCTGGTCGTGAGTGACGAGGATCGTGGTGGTGCCGATGGTGCGCTGGATCTGGCGCAGCTCGATCTGCATCTCCTCGCGCAGCTTGGCGTCGAGATTGGATAGCGGCTCGTCGAGCAGCAATACGCTCGGCCTGATCACCAGCGCGCGCGCCAGCGCCACGCGCTGCTGCTGGCCGCCGGACATGCGGCGCGGATGGCGATCCTCGTAGCCGGCAAGCCCGACCATCGCGAGCGCGGCGCGGACGCGCTCGGTCCGTTCGCCGCGCGGCACATTGCGCATCTCGAGGCCGAAGGCGACATTCTCGGCCGCGGTCATGTGCGGAAACAGCGCGTAGCTCTGGAACACGATCCCGAGCCCGCGTTTGGCCGGATGGATCGCGGTCAGGTCCTTGCCTTCCAGCCGGATCGCGCCGCGGCTGGGATCGAGGAAGCCCGCGATCATCTGCAGGGTCGTGGTCTTGCCGCAGCCGGAGGGACCGAGGAAGGAGACAAACTCCCCCTTCCCCACCGCGAGACTGAAGTCGTCGACGACAGTCTGCGCTCCGAATTGCTTGGCGACCCCTTCGAGCTCGAGATAGGCCATCATACTGTCTCCGGTATGACCGATCAGCGCTCGACCTCGCGATTCCAGCGCTTGGTCCATTCCTCGCGCTTGTCGTTGATGACGGTCCAGTCCGGATTATAGAGCTTTGCCGCACGCTCGCCGATCGGCGCCATCTTGCCGAGCTCGGGCGGGATCACCAGCGATTTCAGCACCGGGCCGTAGCCGTAGTCCTTCAGCATCACGAGCTGGATCTTGGGTTCGAGCAGCATCTTGACGAAGCTGGACGCAAGCGGCGAGGCGTTCGGCTTGGTGATCGGACAGGCGGTGGTCAGCAGCGTCGCGGCGCCTTCCTTCGGGTAGACGAAGTCGACGGGGAAACCGGTATTGGCAAAGCTCTGCACGCGCCCCGTGCCCCACACGGCGATCACAGCCTGGCCGGACTGAAACAGCTCCGTCATCTTGCCCGGCGACGGCTCATAGGCGAGCACGTTCGGATTGATCTGCTCCTTGAAGATCTTGAAGCCGGAATCGACGTTGGTTTCGCCGCCGCCGTTCATCTTCGACAGCATCACCAGCGCTTCGAGGCCATAGGTGTTGTTGATCGGCGGGATCACGAGCTGCTTGGCGTATTTCGTGTCCTTCAAATCGTTCCAGGAGGTCGGCGGCGCCCAGCCCTTCTCCGCAAACACCTTGGTGTTGTACATCAGGCCGGTCGCGACGATGCCGATGGCGACCGCACGATCGTCCTTGAAGCGCGCGGTGTCGTAGAGATCGGTCGGCAAGCCATCGAGCTTGCCGCAGAAGCCGAGTTGGATCGCCTGGTACATCGGGCCGTCGTCAACGATGGCGACGTCGATCTGCTGGTTGCCCTTCTGCGCCTGCAGCTTTGCCAGCGTGTCGGTGGAGTTGCCGGCGACGTATTCGACCTTGACGCCGTTCTGCTTCTCGAAAGCCGGGATCACCTCGTCACGAATGGTCTTCTCGAACGAGCCGCCATAGCCGGCGACATAGAGCGTTTTCTGCTGGGCCGAGGCCACCGACGGGGCGGCAATGAGCGCCGCGATGCTGACCGCTGTCAGAAGGCGAAAAGTCTTCATGTGGTCCGATCTCCATACCGGGATGAGGTGACGTGCCGACGAGTCTCGTTGGCTGAACCTTCCGCATTTCCTTCCGCGCAAATCCCTCCGCGACAGGGCTCCGGCCCCTGCGCGGCTGGTTTTGGCGCGATCCGGAGGTTCGAGCCCCTCCGATCTGCCGAAAAAGCGGGCCGTCTCCAGCTCTGATGAAAAAGATCGCAAACTCCGGCTTCCATCGTCCAATGAATAATGGCAGCTTCTGCATGCCTAAATGTTATGAATGGAATTCGGGATGGCGCGGATCAATTCGCGGCAGGTGGAAGCCTTCCGGGCGACGATGCTGACCGGAAGCGTGACGGAGGCGGCGGCGCTGATGAAAGTGACGCAGCCCGCGGTCAGCCGGTTGCTGCGCGACCTCCAGGCGCTGTTGAAGATGGAGCTGTTCGAACGGCGCGGCACCGGGCTGGTGCCGACCGCCGCAGCGATGGCGCTCTATACCGAAGTGGAGCGCTCCTTCGTCGGCCTCGAACGCATCACCGCGGCAGCCGAGGAAATCCGCGGCCGCCGCACCGGCTCGCTGCGGATCGCGGCACTTCCAGCATTGTCGAATGGCTATTTGCCGCGACTCACCGGGCACTTCCTGAAGGAGCGGCCGAACCTCAACCTCGCTTTCTTCGGTGTGATCTCGCCGATCGTGGTCGACTGGGTGCTGAACAACCAGTGCGACGTCGGCTTTGCCGAGGTGCCGATCGCGCATTCGGGCTTGCCGAGCCAGAAGCTGCCGGCGCCCGCACGTGTGGCTGTACTGCCCACCGGTCACCGCCTCGCGGAAAAAGAAGTGCTGGAGCCCCGCGATTTCGAGGGCGAGACTTTCATCTCGCTGTCGGCGGGCTCGTCGAGCCGCCATCTCATCGACCAGGTCTTCCATCGCCACGATGTCCGCCGCGTGCTGCGGGTGGAGACCACGCTATCGGAGATCATGTGCGGCATGGTGTCGTCAGGACTTGGCGTCGCGATCTGCGATCCCTTCACCGCGCAGGAATTTTCCACCCGCGGCGTCATCGTGCGCCGCTTCCTGCCGCGCATCGACTTCGAATTCTCGGCGGTCTTTCCGGCGCAGCGCAGCCCCTCGCCGGTGGCGTTGGATCTGGTCGAGACCATGCGCAAGTCGCTCGCCGAATTCGACGAGGCAACCCTCAGCCGTTGAACGCGGCCTGCGCCTCCGGCAGGTCCCAGATCTTGCCGATCGCAGCAGTCCCCGCCGCTGTGATCGCCGCCTCGTCAGCGCCGAGATAGCGGCCGGCATCGATGAGCATGCGGCCGTCGACCATGACCTGATCGATATTGGCGCGATTGGCGAGCGCGATCAGCGCGCGGCGTGGGTCGAACAGCGGCTGAAGATGCGGATGGGTGAGATCGACGATGGTGAGGTCGGCGGTCGCGCCCGGCTCGATGCGGCCGAGGTCGGGCCGCTTGATGACATCGGCGGCGATTGCCGTGTTCGCCTCGATCAATTCGGGCGCGTTCGCGACATCGGCGCGCGCTGAGGTGACCTTGGAGATCAGCGACGCCGCATTGAGCTCGCCGAGCAGGTCCATGTTGTAGCCGTCGGTGCCGACCACGGTGCGAACGCCGTGCTCCGCGAACCGGCTGAACGCGGCGGTGACGCCGGCGCGCGCGAACACGCGCGGGCAGTTGAGAACCGTCATGCCACGCGCGGCCATCAGCTTGAGATCGTCGTCGGTGCTGAACATGCAGTGCGCCGCCATCAGGTCGGGCCCCAGCAGGCCGAGCCAGTCGAGGTATTGCGCCGGCGTGCGGCCGCCATAGCGCTTGCCGATGGTTTCGACCTCGGCGCGGCTCTGCGCCATATGCGTCGTGATGGGCACCCCAAGCTCGCGCGCCCGCGCGGCGCAGGCTTTCAAGAGATCCGGGCCGCAAGTGTCCGTCGCATGCGGGCTCATCGCAAGGCCGATGCGACCGTCGCCGCGATTGTTCCAGCGCTGGTAGAGTGCATCCCAGGTCGCCATGTCGGCAGTGCCGTCATCGCCCGCATAATGGACCACGCCGTCGGGGCCGGCCTTGGCGTCCGACGTCGAGAACAGATAGGGCGCGCCGTAGAAGCGGATGCCCATCTCCTCGGCGGCGTCGAACATTTCCGGGATTGAATTGCGGAACGGCTCCATCACCGTGGTGGCGCCGCCCTTCAGGAGTTGGAGGATGCCGAGCCGCGCGACCGCCATGCGCTCTTCCGCCGACAAGATATCTGCACCGCGCTTGGTCAGCGGCAAGAGCACCGTGTAGACGATGCTCTGGTTGTTGCGGCGGCCGTTGCCGTCCTCGGTGTGGCTACGCGCAACCGCTTCCGAGAAGCAGTGATTATGCAGGTTCAACAGGCCCGGGAGAACGAAACGGCCGGGACGGTCATGCACCTCGTCCGCCCGCGGCTTGTCGCGCGTGACCGCGGCGATTGTCTTGCCTTCGACCAAGACCCAATGGTCGCGCAACACGTTCTGCGCGCCCTCCTTGCGTGACAGCACATAGCTGCCAAAGATTGCGATCGTGCTCATGCGGGGCGTACGTTCCAGAAGACGGCGGTGCCGTCGAGAATGCCGGTGATGGCTTTGCGATAGGCGGTCGGCTGCTTGTACAGGCCGATCGGAATATAGGGGATTTCCTGGAAAGCCACCGCCTGGATCTCACGGCAGATGCGCTGCTGCTCCGCGAGCTCGGAGGCCGCGAGCCATTGGCTGCGCAGACCGGCCATCTTCTCGCTCGCATACCAGCCGGCGACCTTGCCCTCGCCACGGATGTTGGTGTTGCCGGCCGGATTGAGCCAGTCGATGCCCTGCCAATTGCCGACCGCCGCGCTCCAGCCACCCTGCCCGATCGGATCTTTCTTGAGCTGGCGCTGCAACACCACCGCGAAATCGAGCCCGGCATATTCGACGTTCATGCCGGCCTTGCGCAAGGAATCGACGGCGATCTCACCGAGCGGCTTTTGCGCCAGTGAGTTGGTGGGGACGAGCACCACAATCTTCTCGCCATTATAGCCGGCGGCCCTGAGATCGGCCTTCACCTTGGCGTAGTCACGCGGGCCCCGGAACACGTCGAGGCCGACCTCGCTCGCCATCGGCGTATTCGGCGCGAAATAGCCGATCGGGGAGACCTGGAAGTTCGGATCGGTCCCGGCCACCGCGGTCATGAAGGCGGATTGATCGATCGCCCCCAACAGCGCGCGGCGGACGGCAGGGTTGTCGAACGGCGGCTGAAGATGATTGAGGCGCAGCATGCAGGCGTAACCGCGGGGATCGAGGATGCGCGTCTCGATGTCGCCGGCCGCCTTGATGATCGGCAGCAGGTCATGCGGCGTGGTCTCCTGCCAGTCCTGCTCGCCGGTCTGCAGCGCGGCGACGCCGGTGCCGGCATCGGGCGTGGTGGTCCAGACCACCCGATCGTAATGCACGATCTTCGGACCCGCCGTCCAATCCGGCTTGCCGTCGCTGCGCGGCTGGTAGCGCTCGAATTTGGCGTAGGCGTTGCGCGCACCCTGCACGCGCTCGTCGGCGAGATAGCGGAACGGCCCGCTGCCGATCACTTCGGTCAGCGGCTTGAACGGATCCTGGCTCGCCAGCCGCTCCGGCATCATGAAGCACGCGTTGATCGCGGCCTTGCCGAGCGCCTGCGGCAACAGCGGGAACGGACGCTTGAGGCGGAAGCGGATGGTGCGGTCGTCAGTGGCCGACAGCTCGTCCGTCGCCTCCATCAGCTCACCGCCAAAGCCGTCGCGCGCGGCCCAGCGGCGGATGCTCGCGACGCAGTCGCGGGCAAGCACGCGCTCGCCGTCGTGCCAGAACAGGCCGTCGCGCAAGCTGAGGTCCCATTGCAGTCCGTCGCCGGAGACGACATGGCCCGACAGCATCTGCGGCGAGACCTGGAGCGAAGAGCTGATGCCATAGAGCGTGTCGTAGACCATGAAGCCATGGTTTCGCGACACCTGCGCCGTGGAATAGATCGGGTCGACGAAGGCGAGGTCGATCACGGGAATGAAGCGCAGCGTGGTCTGGGATTCGGCGCGCAGGATACCCGGGAATGACAGCGCCGGCACAGCGGCTGCGGCCTTGAGGAGCGAACGGCGAGAGACGGGCATTGCAAGAGGCTCCTGAAGGATCTTACGTGTTCAGCAAGACGGCGCCGATCGCAGCGGCCGCCGCCTGTTGCGCCGGCTCGACCACGGGCACACCGATGGCATCCGCAATCGCCGCGCGATGCGAGGCCATGCCGGCGCAGCCCATCACCACGACGTCGGCGCGGCATTGCGCAACCAGCGCGCGGCCGGCTTCGATCAACCGTCCCCGGATATCCGCGCCTGCCGTCTCGGCCGCGCTCGCACCGACCGACCAGCTTCCGGCATAGCGGCTATCGACACCCATCAGCCGCACCATCCGCTGCTGGCGGCGAATGCTCGACGGCGACAGCGCGATGATGCCAAAACGTTCGCCCAGCATCAGCGCGCGAAAAATGCCGCACTCGGCAATCCCCATCACCGGGCGCCCGCCGGCCGCCTCGCGCACCGCATGCAGGCCGGGGTCACTGAAGCAGGCGAGCACGAAGGCATCCGCATCGTCGCGCGACACACGGTTGACCAGCGGCATCACAACGCTGTCGGCGTCGCGTTGTGAGCTGATGCCGGGCGGCCCCTCGGCAAGGCCGACGACCTCGATCTCGGGTCCGCCGGCGATGCGCAGGGACGCGACGGCGTCATCGATCGCCGCCGTCACCGATGCGGAGGAGTTGGGGTTGATGACGAGGATGCGGGTCATGGCGTGGCTCAACTTTTCCCGGCTTCGTGGCGCAGGAAGTTTTCCGCGATCTTCTCGCCGGTCGTGATCCAGACATCCGGGCACGACTTTGCGTAAGTCAGAAACTCACGCAGCAGGCGCAGCCGCATCGGACGGCCGCTGCATTGCGGATGCAGCACCGTCGTCACCATCGCGCCCCAGTCTCTGGTTTCGTCGAGCTCGTCCTTCCAGATCGAAAGCACATGCTCCTTGGGGAAAATCGAGCGCGGACTGAAGCGCGCGGACAGGCCGTGCATCCAGTCGTCATAGCTTGCAGTCACCGGCAGCTCGATCGTGCCGGGCTTGCCGTCGGCGAGACGATGGCGATAGGGCCGAACGTCGTCGCGGAACGATGAGGTGTAGACGATGCCGTGACGCACCAGCGCCACCCGCAGCTCCTCGGTGAACTCGCCGTAAGGCGCGCGATAGCCGGTCGGCCTGACGCCGAGCCGGCGCTTGAGCGCCTCAAAACCGCGATCGAGCTCCTCCTCGATCCAGGGATCGCCGGGATCGGGAAGGAGATGGTGATAGCCGTGGTGGCCGATCTCGTGACCAGCTTTGAGAATGGATTCGGCCATCGCCGGATGCGCGTCGACCGACCATCCCGTGACGAAGAAGGTCGCCTTGAGATCGAGCTGGTCGAGCAGCTCCAGGAGTTTCGGCGTGCCGACGCGCGCCTCATAGCCGCCATAGCTCATGGTGATGAGCCGCTGCGCATGCACCGCGTCCTTGCTGGTCCAGGCGCTCTCCGCGTCCACGTCGAACGACAGGAACATCGCGGAATTGTACGGCTTCGGCCAGGGGTATTCCGGCGCAGGATCCGCGGTGTTGGCTGGGGTGAGCGGAATGCTCTGGAGTGCCTTACTGTCCAGCATTGATGGTCGCCTTTTCGAGTGCGTTGTCGGTCAGTTTCCACTTGGCGAGCAGCGTGCGGTAGGTGCCGTCCGCGATCAGCGCATCGACCGCCTCTAGCATGGCTTGCTGCAGCGCCTTTTCCTTGACCGGCAGAGCAATGCCGGTGAATTGCTGCGCGATGGGCTCGCCCACAGTCGCATAGGTGCCGGGCTCGAGGTCCATGATGTAGGGCAGCGTCTCGTTGCCCTGGGCGGCGGCATCGATGCGGCCCTGCCTGAGCTGGGTGCGGGCGTCGGCCGAGCCGTCGGTCCCGACGAACTGGATCGGGTTGGTGCCGCAATTCTTCTCGCTCCAGGCCGCGATCTGCGCCGGGAACATGGTGCGGCGGCTGGCGCCGACCTTCTTGCCACAGAGCGCGGCTGTGTCCTTGAACTCCGCCTTGCGCGACTGCTGCACGAAGAACTGCGGACCGCTGCGCAAATAATCGACGAAGGACGCGATCTCGTGCCGGCTGGCATAGTCCGTGAAGCCGGACAGGATGGCGTCCACCCGCCCGGTCGAGATCGACGGCATGAACTCGGCAAAGCTGGTCTCCTGCCAGTCGATCTTGACGCCGAGCTTGCGGCCGATGGCCTCGCCGAGATCGATGTCGAAGCCGGACAACGCGTTGGTGGCGGGATCTCGGAACTCCATCGGCGGATAATTCGGCACCAGCGCGACCTTGATGCTGCCGCGCTTGGCGATCTCCGCCGGCAGCTCGACTGCCATGACCGGAGCGCTCATGGCGCCAACGAGTGCCGCCGTAACCAGAAGTCTCTTCATCGATACGCCCCCATTCAGATCACTGCCGAAAGAAATGCCTTGGTGCGCTCCTCGCGCGGCGTGCCTAAGACGTCCGAGGCGCTGCCCTGCTCGATGATCGCGCCCTGGTCCATGTAGACGACGCGGTCGGCGACCTCGCGCGCGAAGCCGAGTTCGTGCGTCACGACCATCATGGTCATGCCGCTCCGCGCCAGCTCCTTCATGACCGCCAAGACCTCGCCGACGAGCTCGGGATCGAGCGCGCTGGTCGGCTCGTCGAACAGCATCAGCATCGGCTTCATGGCAAGCGCGCGGGCAATCGCGACGCGCTGTTGCTGGCCGCCGGAGAGCTGGGCGGGATACGAGTCCGCTTTGGCGGACAATCCGACGCGCCGCAGCAGCTCGATCGCCTCCGCACGCACCTCGTCGGATTTTCGGCCCTGAACCTGGAGCGGACCTTCTATGATGTTTTCGAGCGCGGTCTTGTGCGGAAACAAATTGAAGCGCTGGAACACCATGCCGGTCTTCAACCGCTGCCGCCCGATTTCGCGCTCGCTGAGCCGATGCAGCCGGCCGCCCTGCTCGCGCACGCCCAGGAGCTCGCCGTCGAGCCAGATTCCGCCGCTGTCGATCGTGGCGAGCTGGTTGATGCAACGGAGCAGCGTCGTCTTGCCCGAGCCGGAGGCGCCGATCAGGCACATCACCTCGCCGGGCCGGATGTCGAGCGAGACATTCTTGAGAGCCTGAAACTCGCCAAAACTCTTGCTGACGGAGCGGATCGCGACGAGAGGCTTTGTCATCGCGCGAGCCGCAATGTGCCGCGCGCAAAACGGCGTTCGAGCAGCATCTGGAGCGGCGTCAGGACCGAGACGACGAGCAGGTACCAGAGCCCGGCGACGATCAGGAGCTCGATCACGCGCGAATTGGCGTAGTAGATGTTCTCGGCGTTGTGCAGCAGTTCCGGATACTGGATGACGCTGGCGAGCGAGGTCGCCTTCACCATGCCGATGAACTCGTTGCCGAGCGGCGGGATCACCACCCGCATCGCCTGCGGCAGGACGATCCGGCGCAGCGCACGCAAGCGTCCCATGCCGATCGCCTGCGCCGCCTCATATTGCCCGATATCGACCGACAGCATGCCGGCGCGCATCACTTCCGACGTATAGGCGCCCTGGTTGATGCCGAGCCCGAGCAGCGCGGCGAGGAACGGCGTCATGACGTCGACGGCGCGCGCGCTCCACAGGCCGGGAATGCCGATGGTCGGAAACACCAGCGCGAGATTGAACCACAGCAGCAGTTGCAGGATCAGCGGCGTGCCGCGGAACAACCAGGTATAGCCGGCGGCGACGGTCTTCAGCACCGGGTTGGGCGACAGCCGCATGATCGCGATGACGACGCCGAGGAAGATGCCAAGCGCCATCGCCAGCACCGCCATCACCATGGTGTTGACGATGCCCTCGAGAATGACCTTTGCGGTCAGGAAGCGGCTGACATAGGACCATTCGATCTGGCCAGCCGCAAACGCACGCACGATCAATCCGAGCACAAGAACGATCAGCGCGGCGCTGAGCCAGCGAAACCAGTGCGGCTCGCGCGCGATCCGCATTCCCGACAGATCGGGAAAACCCTCCGCGAGTGCCGGTACCGTCTTCATTGCGGCGCCACGTTCAGCATGGGCTGGGCGACCGCATTGGCGCCGAGACCCCATTTGTCGAGGACAGCCTTGTAGGAACCGTCGGCGATCATCGCCGCGAGCTTCTCCGTCACCACCTCGCGAAGCACCGCATCGTCCTTGCGGAACATGATGCCCTGATATCCTTTGGCAAAGGGTTCGCCGATCACGCGGTATTTGCCGGCTTCCTGCGTCTGCGCATAAGGCAGCGTCTCGCTGCCCTGCACGGCGGCGTCGATGCGGCCCTGCTTGAGCTGGTTGCGAACGTCGATCGAGTTCTCGCCCGGCACGTACTGGATCGCCGGCTTGCCGGCCGCCTCGCAATTCTGCTTGCTCCACTTCTCGATCTCGACCGGGAAGCTCGTGCTGCGGGTGGTCCCGACCTTTTTGCCGCAGAGATCGGTCGCAGCCTTGGCTTCGTTCTCCGCCATCACGAAGAACTGGGGGCCGGTCCCGAGATAATCGACGAAATCCGCTGTCTCGCGCCGCGAGGCGCGATCGGAGATGCCGGAGATGATGAAATCGGCGCGCTTGGTTTGAAGCGACGGGATCAATTCGGCGAACGGCGTCTCGCTCCAGACGATCTTCACGCCGAGGCGCTTTGCGAGCTCGTTCGCGAGATCGACGTCGAGCCCGACGAGCTCATTGGTTGCGGGATCGCGATATTCCATCGGCGCGTATGTCGAGTTGACCGTGAGCTTCAACGCGCCCGCCTGCTTGATCTCAGCCGGAAGCTCTGCCGCCTGCGCGGACGTCGCGGCCGCCACCGCTGCGATGCCGAGGAAATACGAGAGGCGCGTCATATCGGCTCCTTTGCCAACGTTGTTGGAACGTCCTGTCAGTCTGCGTCGAGAACCGCGGGTTCGATCACGCCGGCGCGTTCGGTGATCACCCTGTATTGCTCCGGCCGCCGGTGTGCGGCGAAGTTGAACATCTTGTCCTTGCCCTGGCGGCAGAGGTCGAGATCGATGTCGGCGACGATCACCTCGTCAGTCAGCGTTGCGGCCTGCGCGACGATGCGGCCATTGGGATCGACGATGCAGGAGCCGCCGATCAGCCCGGAGCCGTCCTCCTCGCCCGCCTTCGCCACAGAGATCGCCCAGGTCGCGTTCATGTAGGCGTTGGCCTGCGTCACCAGCGTGGAGTGGAAGGTGCGCAAGGAGGCGTCTTCCGTGCTGCCGCCATTGGGATCATAGGCTGCCGAATTGTAGCCGATGCAGACGAGCTCGACGCCCTGCAGGCCAAGCACGCGCCAGGATTCCGGCCAGCGGCGATCGTTGCAGATCATCATGCCCATGATGGCGTGGGCCCATGCCGATCCGGAGCGGAAGGCCGGAAAGCCGAGGTCGCCATATTCGAAATAGCGCTTCTCGAGCTGCTGGTAGCGCGCACCTTGTCGCGGCTCGACCGAGCCCGGCAGGTGCACCTTGCGATAGCGGCCAAGCAGCTCGCCGTCGCGATCGACCAGGATGGCGCAATTGTAGCGGCGTCCATCCGGCGTCAGCTCGGCATAGCCGACATAGAAGCCGACGCGCAGCGCACGCGCACGGTCGAACAAAGCGGCGACGTTCGGGTTCGGCATGCCGCGTTCGAAATAATGGTCGAGCGCCTCGCCTTCGAGCAGCCAACGCGGAAAGAATGTGGTGAAGGCAAGCTCGGGAAACACCACGAGGCTGGCGCCGCGGCCGGCCGCCTCCTCCAGCAGCGCAAGCATCCGCGACAGCGTATGCTCGCGCGTATCGGCTTTTTGCGTCGGCCCCATCTGTGCGGCGGCGGCGCGAAGGACACGAACCAAGATTGCCTCCAATCTGTGCGCAGTGGCGCCTCAATGGGCGAATGAACCCTTTGATGCCACGTGCAAATCCGCTGCCATTACGCGGAAGCGGGGCTGCAAAATCAATTCGTTCTGCTATGATGTTTTGGCCCAGAGTATAATCGGCAGTGATATGAACCTGCGCCAGCTCGAGATTCTCCGCGCCGTCATCCGCCACCGCACCACGGTTGCGGCCGCCGACGAACTGGCGTTGTCGCAGCCCGCCGTCAGCAACGCGCTGAAGACGATGGAGGCGCAGGCGGGTTTTGCGCTGTTCGAACGCGTCAACAACCGGCTGTTTCCCACCACGGAAGCGATGGCGCTCTACAAGGAGAGCGAGGCGATCTTCGCGCTGCACGCAAAGCTCGAGAACCGTGTGCGCGATCTGCGCGAGAACCGCTCCGGGCATCTCGCGCTGGTCGCGACGCCGCCGCTCGCCTACAGCATCATCCCCTCGGCGCTGTCGGGCTTCCTACGCCGCCGCCCGGAGACACGGGTGTTCTTCGACGTGCGGCGCTACGAGGGGATCATCGAAGGCGTGCTCAACCGCGTCGCAGAGCTCGGCTTCGCGCTCGGGCTGACACATCATCCAGGCATCGCCCATGAGGTGGTGCACACCGGCGAGATGGTGTGCGTGCTGCCGCCGCAGCACCCGCTCGCCGACCGGCCGGTGATCTCGGCCGCGGACCTGTCCGGCCTGCCCTTCATCGGGCTCGAGCGCGGCACACGGCTCGGTGAAGCCGTGCGCGATAGTTTCGCCCGTGCCGGCGCGCCGTTCCAGCCGACCGTCGAGGTGCGCTACTGCAACACGGCCTGCGTGCTCGCCGCCGCCGGCGTCGGCGCCGCGGTGGTCGATCCCTTCTCGCCGCGGCAGAACGGCGGGACCGGCCTCGTCGTGCGGCCGTTCGCGCCGACGACGCACGCGGTGGCCTATATGCTATGGTCGGAAGCCGAGCCGCTGTCGCGCCTGGCCAAGGCGTTTCTCAACGAGGTCCGCAAAGAGAGTGCGCTGCTGGAGCGCACAGCGCCACACCAGCAACATGGGGCAGGAAGCGACAAGGCTTGACCTTTACCGGAGGGCACATGGCACGCATCACCATCATCGAGACCGGGCAGGTTCCACAAAAATATCGCGAGCGCCACGGTTCGTTCCCGGACATGTTCGAGCGCATGGTCCGCGCCGAGGATCCGACAGCCACGGTCGACATCGTCAGCATCCCGAACGGCGATGCGCTGCCCGATCCGCGCAGTTTGGAGGCGGTGCTGATCACCGGCGCGGCTGCCGGCGTCTATGACGGGCTCGACTGGATCGCGTCGCTGGAAGATTTCGTGCGCGCGGCCTACGCCAACAGGACACCGATGGTCGGCATCTGCTTCGGTCATCAGCTGATCGCGCAGGCGCTCGGCGGCACCGTGCGCAAATCGGAGAAGGGCTGGGGCATCGGCCGGCACGTCTATCAGGTGCTGCCGGACAACGGCGTCGTCGACGGCGGAGCGGTCGCCATCGCCTGCTCGCATCAGGACCAGGTGATTGAGCCGCCGAACGATGCGCTGACGATCCTCTCCTCGGACTTCACCCCGCATGCCGGCCTGCTCTACGCCAACGGCGCGACGCTGTCGGTGCAACCCCATCCGGAATTCGACGTAGAGTTTGCGCAAGTGTGCTGCGAGCTGCGCGACGGCAAAGCGCCGGACGCGGTCGTTGCCTCGGCGAGGGAGTCGCTGGCGGAGCCGATGGACCACGCCAGGCTCGGACGGGCGATTACGAGATTTCTGGCAAGGCGTGCGTCACTGTAGTCCGCAGCTCTCGCCACGCAGACTCTTCCCTTCTCCCCTTGTGGGAGAAGGTGGCGCGAAGCGCCGGATGAGGGGTCTCTATCCGCGGATTCAATCGCGAGAGGTGCTCGCTGAGAGAGACCCCTCACCCGTCTCGCCGCTTCGCGGCGAGCCACCCTCTCCCACAAGGGGAGAGGGGAAGAAAGCGACAAGCTCGTCTTGATAGGCCTCAGAACGGATCCGTCCCCAACCCCGCCACGTCCGCCGGCCTCGGTCCCGGCGCCGACCAGTGAAACCGCCGATCCTTCTCCGCAATGACCACGTCGTTGATCGACGCCTCGCGGCGCCGCATCAGGCCGTGCTCGTCGAACTCCCACTGCTCGTTGCCGTAGGAGCGATACCACTGGCCGCTCGCATCGTGCCATTCGTACTGGAAGCGCACGGCGATGCGGTTTTCGTCGAACGCCCAGAGGTCCTTGATCAGGCGATAGTCGTGCTCCTTCTCCCATTTGCGGGTGAGGAATGCGACGATGGCGTCACGCCCTTGAAAAACCTCGGAGCGATTGCGCCAGCGGCTGTCCTCGGTATAGGCGAGCGAGACGCGCACCGGGTCGCGTGAATTCCAGGCATCCTCGGCCATGCGGGCCTTTTGCGCTGCGGTCTCACGGGTAAAGGGCGGAAGCGGCGGGCGCGACATGGGGGCCTCATCGGTTGGCGGGAGTGCAATCTATCGCCGCCCACGGGGGAGTCGAGAGGCCGTCCGCTATCGCCCGATCACGAAATCAGATCAGCCTTCATCAAGGCGCGGATCGATTTCGGGATCGGCTGGGCGCGGCCGCCGCTGATGAAAGCGACGCGCACCTCGGCTTTTACCAGCACGACTTCACCGCGTCGCACCTCCTGCGCCAGCATGATGGAGGCGCCCTTCACCGCGACCGGCCAGGTCACGACATCGAGCACATCGTCCATCCGGGCAGGCTTGAGGAAATCGAGATGCATCGAGCGCACCACGAAGGCGAAGCTTGCGTCTTCCGTCTCGGCCTGCTCGAACAATGCCTGCTGCTCGGCGCCCATCAGCCGCAGATGATTGGTCCGTCCGCGCTCCATGAAGCGCAAATAGTTGGCGTGATAGACGATGCCGGAAAACTCTGGTTTGACGATATCGCAACAGAATACCAACTTCTTGATTTCGTTGGGGCGCTGGAGGGCGATAGCGTGAACAAGCGCAGATTTTTCTACGTCCCTTTCATGGCGAGCCGCAGCGCCTTCGGGATCAGCTTCAGTGTTCACCTAGCTCGCCTCGAGAGAAATGTCACCCCGGCCGCGAGCATAGCGGCCCGAAGGGGCATGCGGGACGAGTGCAGCGACAACACCGGTGTTTGAGCGGTACGCGGGAACGGGGCCGTGATAACGCTCGCCACAGGCGAGCCCGTTTTCCGAGTGCCCCCGGCGAGGAGCACTTTATGGCTTGCGCGAGGCATCGTGATCCGAAGGGCCGAGACAGCATGGCTCGGCAAGCTGGCTCATAGAGCCCCGTCCGCGGAGCGGACGCGCCCCCAACCTAATTAGACCCGTACTTGTGCCATGGGCGAAACCGCGGCACTTATGAGCCTGATTTCGGGAGATCCTATCGCGGACCTCACACCACTGACCCACATTAAGAACGTGTGCGGTTATTTGCGTGAGAGTTTCCGGGTTCGTTGCTCCGTCGGTGCCGCCCCTGACCGAAAGCCCAACCGATCGCTCCTGCATTGACGGTTGCGTCCGCGGAGCCGGAGCAGGACTGGCGTGTATCGTACTCCGTCAACCCAGCTCCATGGCCTGGCCGGAATAGTCGACGAACAGCTTCTCGCCGGCGACATGGACCTGGGGACAGGATGGGCTTGAGGGGGCCGGCCCATTGCTTGTAGCGTTCGCATAGCTGAAGCAGTCGGAGTTAGGCAAAAGACCAAGGTAGCTGGGTTGCAGACTGTCAGCGGTGCGCGCCTCCTGGTTACCCCCGATCGCAATCGCTGAAATAGCGATCACGATCGGCTGGAAACGGTGATCACGATGCTCTGGAATGGGCGATCACGATGGCTTGGACTTCGTGATCACGAACGGCTGGAACACGCACTTACCGGGCGCCCCGTCGACCTACCACGCTACTACGTCGCGACGTGGAGCGATGCCGTCAAGCTGTCGGGTGCGCAAGAGGCAGGACACCGCGCTGATCTACGCTCGCAAGCGAAGGGGCATGTCAAGGAGTTGGAGATATCTGCAACGCCGCAACCTGACGCGGCGTTTGATTCACGCATTTCTTCCAGCGCCAATGTTGCGATGCAGTTACAGCAATTTGCGTGCACGTTGTTAAGACGCAGCCGGCTCGGGGGCACTCAAGACATGGGAATAGAAATGAAGAACTTGTTGCTTATGACAGTCAGTACGGTGGCGCTTGCTGCGGTGGCCCCCGCATTCAGTGCTGATCTGCCTGCGCAACCCATCAGGCCTCTCTACACCACGGCTCCAGGACCTGTCGCGGCTGCAATCTACGATTGGAGTGCTTACTATTTCGGCGTGAACGGTGGTCTGAGCTCAGGCGAGAGTTGTTGGGAGTACCTTGGCAGCACGCCCGAGGGCTGTCATCATCCGACAGGCGGTAGCGTGGGCCTCCAGATCGGCTATCGATGGCAGATGGGCCAGATCGTGCTGGGTGTTGAGGGCCAGGGCAACTGGGCTGATTTGACCGGGTCCAATCACAGCATCGCGTTTTCCGATACTACCAACCAGACTAAGATTGACGCGTTCGGTCTCATGACGGGGCAGATTGGTTATGCCTTCGGGAACAACGTACTTTACGGCAAAGGCGGCGCCGCAGTCATGAGCAACATCCATCAGATCAGCTCGACCGTGGCAGGAGCCAGTAGGAAAAGTGACGTTCTTTGGGGCGGTGTGTTGGGGGTCGGATTCGAGCACGGCCTCGCACCGAACTGGACGGTGGGCTTCGAGTACGACCACCTGTTCTTCCAGCCCCGCACGGCGAAATTCAGCGGGAACATTGGTGGGGCCGATCGCATCCGCGAGGGTCTCGACCTTATCACGGTACGGGTCAACTATAAGTTTGGCGGTCCGATTCTCCTGAAATATTGATCCGTACTTGTGTCGATGGCCCCGGCCTAGCCGGGGCCATTCGAAGGAAAGCATGGCCCGCTCAGAGCCCGGCCATTCAGGCAATTCCGACGTGAGATTCAAGCGCGCGATCCCGGCCCTTCGCCTTTCGCTGGCCTGCGATCCCTCCTTCTCCGGACGGCAAGCTCGGCAGCACTTGGCGGGGAACCGCCGGCTCAGCGCTGGAGCACATTCGACACCGAAAGTCGGCCGTAATCGTGGACAGGGTAGTCGCAAGGGCGACGAGCTCGGAACCTGCGTCGATCCCGCGGGAATGATACTGCTTAGCTTGCGGCTGCCGCCTTGCCAGGGTAAGCGGCGCATCGCCGTCGCAATCGAGGCAGACGAGATCGTCGAACACAGCTGCCTCCGCTGAGGCGGCACGGCAAGATCCGCCTGCAAGCGTTGAGGACATAATAGATCGGCTCATCCGCGTCTGTCGCGAACCCGGACGATAGGCAGCTCGGCTTTCCAGCATCTCACCGGCCCGTCCGATCTTTCGGATCACTCGGCCTCGCCTGCTTCGGCTACGAGCGGCAACCGAGCAGGCGAGCACCTGCCCTCCGACATCGCCGACATCGCGCGCCAAGCGCCGTTGCGGACCGAGGAGAAATCATCTGTGCCGCGGGCGGGGCGCAATGACGTCAGTGAAAGCCGCGGACACGGGCGACTCCATGATGAAGCAAGGCGGCATCCACAGCAGGACTGACCCGAGTTTCTCCGGCCAGGACGCCATAACCCTCGCGCTCAGATGGCATCGCTGCCGGGCGCAAGCTCCATGGCCGGGCAGAACTCTAGTCTCGCGTCGCCTTGCAACCCGCCGAAACCCAGTCGGTCAGCCACGCCGGAGCGCGGGGAATAGGTTTGGAGTTCATTCTCGGTCCTTCACCTCGAAGGGGGTTCTGCAGTTCGCACCCGTAGCAACCACAACAGGATTCCTGCAGACTCCGTAGCGCGAGACGCGTCAAGACAGTTGGATCCAAGTGGCCTTTTGCGGCCAGAGCTAATACCTTTTCGGCGAGGCACGCCTTCAACGAAGACGTCCGGTTTGCTTCGGGCACCATCCCGATCGCATCGTCCAGAACACCTCGCAACAAAGCGCATAGTTTGGTTTTCGGTGTCATGGCGCTAATCCAAAAACAACGGAGATCTGCCCGACCTCGGCTCCGGCCCGCCTGGCCGGTGGCCCCCGGAAAGCCGTGCGGAATAAACCTTCTTCGCTCCAGGGAGCGGGAGGAGTAAGGGAGACGGCCGAGCCTACAAGTACAAGAGCTAGGTTTCGGTAATGTGACAGTTCGTGCTCCGCTCATTCTGGATGCATGACGGCTTAAGAAAGCATCCTGCGGATAGGTCCTTTGGTTTTCAAGTCGACGCTTGCTGACGCTATCAACAAAAGTTCGTAAAGCATTTGGTGAGGATCGCCGAGCCGTGAATTGGGCAGCCTTAGTGGATTGCTTGTTCCGATCGCGCCAATTCCAGCTTAGGAGCTCGTCGCGCCTTTTGAGCCGGATGTGCGGCGCGGTTGCTATAGTCGGCGAGCCACGCTTGTGAATCCACGCTGCTCAATCTGGCGGTCATGTTCACGGCCAGAGCTCCGGCTCGGCGGAAACGGATTGGTCCGCAGGCTCAGAGTTGTCAAATCCCGGTTCTGGTAGTTGAAACACGACGCAACATCATCTTGAACTCTTCTGGCACGGTTCACAGTTGAGCTTACGGTGATAAGAATTTCTCTTCGAGATCATTTCGGCGTGCTCCGGCCAGCCCAGCTTGTCGCCGTCCAGGATCGCTGGTTCGAGTGGCTCGATATTCGCACCGAAACTTTCGCCCAGCTGCGCGATCCAGTGACGCTAGAACGAGCTTGGGTGCCACTGGGCTCGATTACCGTTCCGCCAGAACCAGAATGGACACCAACACATCCGGCGGTCACAAGGGCTCGCCGTCCCACGTAATGCCTACCCCTGTTTAGCACCGTATTCCATGGAGGCGGATCAAGTTTGAAACATCCCGCATGGTCGTTCTGGCTAGTCAGTCAGTGTCCGGTGCCATGTGTGACACAATTATGATTGCTCGCGGGACAACACCGTTGAGGCGTGTCTGACTCACACTGTCGAACTTACGACACGCTGGTACTTATTTGTAGAGCTAGGCGGTGTGGACTCTGAGAACCCATTTCCAGGAGCAAATCAGATTCATGGCTGTTTTCTCGGAGCAAGTCTTCGGTGTCATGAACCCGCTGGCTCGACTGCAGGTCGAACGCGACGCGGCTGCTTTGTAGCTTACCCGCCGCGGCTGTAATGGCCCCTACAGCCATCCGCCGCCCCTTTGCCTCAGTCCGCGCGCTGCAACAGCGCGCTAGCCGTCATCCACAACAACACGTCACGGGGGTTCCGATATGCAGTTTCTAAGTTTCTCCACGCCGAGCGCCATTCTCTCAAGTAGCAGCGTTGCGACCGATTGACGCGGAACGGAAGGTCAGGTGTCCGTCAACTCCCTACAGCTATAGGAATCTTGTGGCTGGCTTCCTTATCTCGATCGACGGCAGTGGCCCACCGTGGATCTTTGCCTCAAAGCTCCGCAGCCGCTGATAGATCGAGATCAGTTCGACGATCGTGCTCCAGGAGTTGA
>NZ_JBVVOT010000019.1:0-145898 GCF_055807455.1 Bradyrhizobium sp. Kon58 | reverse complement strand
GGATGAGCGAAGCGACATCCGGGACTCTCGCAGCGGTCCCGGGTATCGCTTCGCTCACCCGGGCTACAGGAGCTCACTCCTTGGTTCGCACTGGCGTTCCGTCCGCCCAGGGGCCGCCTGCGACAATTCGAGTCCGCCGCGGACATAAAGACGCAACAATTGCGCGGCTTGTCGATCGCCCCGCCCTAATTCCCTCCCCGGAGTTCCCATGTCTTCTGCCGACAGGCCAGCGACACGCCTTGCGACCAGGCTTGCCTTCCTCGTCGCGGGCTTCGGCATCGCGTGCTGGGCACCGCTGGTGCCGTTCGCGAAGGCGCGGCTCGCCGTCGACGACGGCATCCTCGGACTGCTCCTGCTCAGCCTTGGCATCGGCTCGGTCGTCGCGATGGTTCTGACCGGCATCTTGAGCGCGCGATATGGCAGCAAGCCGATCATCATTGCGGGCGGGCTCGGTCTTGCCTTGGTCCTGCCTCTGCTGACAATCGCGAGCTCGCTCGCGACGCTGGCGCTGGCACTCCTCGCATTCGGCGCCGCGCTCGGTTCCATCGACGTCGCCATGAACATCCACGCGGTGGAGGTGGAGCGCGCCGCGGGACGTCCGCTGATGTCCGGCTTCCACGCGCTGTTCAGCATCGGCGGCTTCGCTGGGGCCGCGCTGATGACCGCACTGCTCTCGCTGCAACTGGGCGCACTCGCTTGCACGCTGATCTGCTCCGTCCTGATGCTGATCGCGATGCTGGTGGCCTGGCCGCGGCTGCTTCGCTCCGTGCAGGTGCAAGAGGGACCGCTGTTCGTGCTGCCGCATGGCGCCGTGCTCCTGCTCGCACTGCTTTGCGCCATCACCTTCCTGGTCGAAGGCGCGATGCTCGATTGGGGCGCGTTGCTCGTCATCGGCGCGGGCCTCGTTTCCGAGGCGCAAGGCGGGATCGGCTATATCGTGTTCTCGGTCGCGATGACGATCGGGCGGCTCGGCGGCGACGCCGTCGTCGCGCGCATCGGAGACCGCACCACATTGTTCTGGGGCAGCCTGATTGCGATCGCGGGTTTCGTGGTCCTGCTCACGGCTCCCGTCGTGGCGGTCGCCGTGGCCGGCTTCCTGCTCATCGGCCTCGGCGCATCGAACCTCGTGCCGGTGCTGTTCCGCCGGGCGGCGAGACAGACGGTGATGCCCACGGGGCTCGCCGTCGCGGCGATCACGACCGCCGGCTACGCCGGCGTTCTCGTCGGCCCCGCCGGTGTCGGCTTCGTCGCACGCTTTGGCGGATTGCCGGTCGCGTTCTGGCTCCTGGCCGCGCTGATGGGTCTCGTCACGCTGACGGCGCGCATTGTCACGCGCGCCGACGGCTGAGCGGCCTCACAAATTGCTCAGCCCGATCGATTTGATCAGGGGCGCGAGGCTTGCGGATGTGGCCTCCACGATGCGCTGGAATTTGTCCGGGCTTGAATCATTGTCCGGCTCCATGCCCTGGGCGCGATAGCTCGCCAGAAGCGCCGGTTCGGCCATGGCGAGCCGCGTCGCCTGCGCGATCCGGTCGATGATCGCATCGTCGGTGTCCTTGGGCGCGAACAGACCGAACCAGCCCTCATACCGGATGCCGGGCATGCCGGATTCGACGGCGGTCGGGATCTCGGGCGCGCCGCTCAGCCGCGTTTCGGTGGTGACCGCAAGCAGCCTGATTTTCCCCGCTTGAGCCAACTGCTGCAATTGAACGGACATGACGGCAATGACGAGCGATATCTGGCCGCTGACGAGATCGTTGGTCGCCTGCGCGATGCCCCGATAGGGCACGTGGACGATGTCTAGCGCGCCGGCCTGCTGCTTGAAGGATTCCCCGACCAGATGGTTTCCGGTGGCGATCCCCGGCGTGCCGTAGGACAGCTTTCCCGGATTGGCTTTCGCATAGGTGATCAACTCGCGCAGGTTTGCGGCAGGCACCGAAGGATTGATGGCGAAAACCAGCGCGCTGTTGATCAGGCGGTAGATGGCGCGGAAATCGCCAACGGAATATCCGGGATTCGCCGACGTCATGGGAATGATGACCTGCGTGCTGCCGTTGCCGAGCAGCAGCGAATAGCCGTCGGGCTCCTCGCGCGCGACCGCCGCGGTCCCGATGGCACCGCCCGCGCCGCCGATATATTCGACGAAGGTCGGCCCCAGCAGCGACGGCATCCTGTCCACCCAGGGGCGCGCGATCTGGTCGCCCGATCCGCCGGCTCCGTAGGGAATCACCAGGCGAATGGGACGAGACGGATAGTCGGCGGCTTGTCCGTTGCGGGGAAGCGCGGTGAGCGCCGCCGCGCTTGTCAACGCGTGCACGAATTGTCGCCGCGTGAAAGAGGTCATGCTGCAAATTCCGGAAGTCGGCAGTCAATGTGGTGGCGGGACCGGCTCCCGGACGATGCCATCGCAGCAATCCGGCATCACAGTCAATGCTCCATCCGGACGAGCTCCGGCATCATCGCATTGTCACGTCGGCCTAACTCTTTACTTTCCAAGCATTATTCGGTGAGCGAGCCGACCCAAGCCGTCCACGCAGGGCTGCCAGCCCTGCCCACTGCTTTCGGCCAGTTTACTGTACGCCTCGTTCTGATAGACCAAAAAGTAATACCTTTTGACTCCCTTCGAGGGGGCGATGGCGCGTGCCAGATCGTAGCGAAGACTCGGCCATTTCCTTTGGGCCATTTCGACTGTTTCCGAAGTCCCGGCTCTTGGAGAAGGAGGGCTCGCCGCTTCATGTCGGCGGCCGCGCGCTCGACATTCTCATCTTCCTTGCCGGACGCCCCGGAGAAGTCATCGACAAGAGGGAGCTGGTCAAGCGCATCTGGGCCGGCGTCAATGTCGACGAGGGCAGCCTGCGCTTCCACGTCGCGGCGTTGCGCAAGGCGCTCGGTGACACCGGCAAGTCGGCCCGTTACGTCGTCAACGTGCCGGGCCGAGGCTATTGTTTTGTCGCCTCGTTCGCTCAAGCGGCTCCGCCGGCCGCCGCGCTCCCGGCCGAAACCGCCCCTCCCCGCTCCCTGCCCGCTCAGCTCACAAGGATGGTCGGCCGGGAAGATGTCATCGAAAAGATCTCGAACGGACTTTCGCTCTATCGCTTCATGACCGTCGTCGGCCCGGGCGGCATCGGCAAGACCTCGGTCGCCGTCACCGTCGGGCATCGCCGTTCCCAGGATTTCGACGGGCGAGTCTTCTTTGTCGATTTCGGTCCGCTGAGGGATGCCAGTCACATCGCGACCACCATTGCTTCGGCGCTCGGACTGACCATCAGCGCGGAGGATCCGACGCCGGCCCTGCTGACGTTTCTGAAGACCGGCCCGGCCCTGCTGATCTTCGACAGTTGCGAACATGTGTTGGATCAATTGGCGCCGCTCGTCGAGCACATTGTTCGCGAGGCACCGCAGCTCCGCGTTCTCGCAACCAGCCGCGAATCGTTCCGCAGCGAAGGCGAGCGGATTTTCCGGCTGTTCCCGCTGGATTGTCCGCCCGAGCGCGAAGGGCTTGCTGTCGACGAGGTCCTTGCCTATCCCGCGGCTCAACTCTTTGTGGACCGCATTGCGCAGAGCTCGGGCCCGTTCCAGCTCAGTGCAGAGGAGGCGCCCCTCGTCGCGAGCATCTGCCGGCGCCTCGACGGCATCGCGCTGGCGATCGAGCTCGCGGCGGGTCGCGTCAATGCTTACGGCATCGCCGGCACGGCATCCCTGCTCGACAGTCGCTTTTCGCTGCAATGGCGGGGCCGGCGTACCGCCGTGCCGCGGCACCAGACACTCGCCGCGGCGCTCGACTGGAGCTACGACCTTCTGCCTGCCGCGGAGAGCGCCACACTGCGACGCTTGTCGGTCTTTGCCGGGCCTTTCGCGCCGGAGGCGGCGGCCGCGGTCGCGTCCGGTGACGGCCTCAACGCATCCGAGACTCTCGAAGCAATCGACAGCCTGGTGACCAAGTCGCTGATTTCGCCGTCCGGCTCACGCACGCTGCGCTATCGGTTGCTCGACACCACGCGCACCTATGCATATGGAAAACTCAACGAGCTCGGCGAAGCCAGGCAGTTCGCGCGGCGTCATGCCGAGCACTTTCGCGATTTATTCGGGCGCGCGGAGGCCGATATTTCGACGCCGCTGCCCGAATGGCTGAGCATCTATGGCGCGGAGCTGGACAATGTGCGCGCGGCGTTGGACTGGGCCTTCGGGCCCGACGGCGAGGCGAGGCTCGGTGTCGCGCTGACGGCGGCCGCGGTCACGCTGTGGGTGCGTCTTTCGCTGTTCGCGGAATGCCGTGAGCGCAGCAGAACGGCGCTCGCAGCGCTCGGAGACACCGCCAACGACGACCGCATCCGCATGCAGCTGCTGTCGGCGCTCGGCTGGTCGCTGATGTATGGCGAGGGCCGCGCGCGCGAGGCGCGGCCGATCCTCGAGACGACCCTCGAGCTTGCTGACAGGCTCGACGACAAGGACTTTAGGCTGCGTGCGCTCTGGGGCTTGTGCATCGACCAGTTCAACAACGGACAGTTCGGCAAGGCCCGTGCGCTCGCCGATCGTTTTGCGAACGCGGCTGCGAACTCGCCCGACAAGACCGATGTCATGCTGGGCGACCGGCTGATGGCCGTCGCGCTGCATTATCTCGGGGATCAGAACGAGGCTCGGCTACGCATCGAGCGGGTCAATGCATCGCTGCATGTATTGGCGGAGAAGCCGAAAATCTTTCCGCTCGATCTGAGAATCTCGACGCAATATTTTCGGGCTCGCATTCTGTGGCTTCAGGGCCTGGCCGATCAGGCTCAGGCCCTTACCGCCAGGAATATCGAGGAAGGCCGCGCCAATGGCCACGCGCTGACCTTCTGCAGCGTGCTTGGACAAGCCGCCTGCCCGATCGCCTTCTGGTCCGGCGATTTCGACGCCGCGGAGCGTCACGGCGCCGAGCTGCTCGAACACACCGAGCGCCACGCCATCCGGCTGTGGGGCCTGTGGGCGCGGGCCTTCAACGCCGCAGTCATGGTCAAGCGCGGCGATTCGACCGGCCTGCCACTGCTGCGCGAGGAGCTCAATCGCGCCGGCGATGCGCGCTTCCTGCCCCGCTTTCTGCCCCTGCTCGGCGAGCTCGCCGCGTGTTCCGGAGAGGCCGACCAGGTCGATCGCGGGCTCGACGTGATCGAGGACGTCCTGACCCGCTGCAACGACCGGCAAGAGCTCTGGTATCTGCCGGAGCTGATCCGCATCAAGGGAGAGTTGATGCTCAGGAGCACCCGGCATTCAGAAGACGCCGAGGCGCGCTTTCGCGAGGCCATGGACATTGCCGGCCAGCAAGGCGCGCGCTTCTGGGAGCTGCGAAGCGCGGTCAGCCTGGCGCGGTACATGAACGGGGCTGGCCGGACCACGGAAGCCTTGGCAATTCTGCAACGCGCATGCGGGCCGTTCACCGAGGGCGCCGGCATCGCCGAGATCCGCAGCGCCCACGATCTGATCGAGCAGCTTCGGGCTTGACGAGTCGGCTGACCGGCGCCGATTCATCCAGCCCGCGGGATGAATCCGGGCAGGCCGGTCTCGACGACCGTGTTGAACCTGATGTTTGTCGTGATCTGGTCCCTCATCTGTCGCATGGCATCTTCGGGCAAGGCTGAAATATCGAAGTTTTCCTGGATGCGCCGGGGATTGGTCGAAGTCGTCAGGAAAGCGGTGCCGCGCTGGACGGCCCACGCCAGCGCAATTTGAGCCGGTGTCTTGTGCAAGCGTTCCGCGATGGCAGTGATCACCGGATCAGCCAGGACGTTCGGCTTCATGGCGTGTCCCAGCGCTGCAAACGCCTGCAGCACAATTCCGTGCTCTCGACAGAAGTCGAGCAGGTCCCATTCGGGAAGATACGGATGCGCTTCGACTTGCACCATGGCGGGCCTGATCCGCGCGACCGCAACGATCTCGCGCAACTTCTCCAGGGTGATGTCCGACAGGCCGATCGACTTGCAGTGCCCCTCGTCGACAAGGCGTTCCAGCGCCCCCCACGTTTCGGCCAGCGTAACCCCAGAATCATAGATGACCCGACCGTGCTCATCCCTCGGGTCCTGCTCGTCGCCGGGTTGAAAGGCAAAGGGCGTATGGATGATGTAGCAATCGATCTCGTCGAGCTGCAGGCGTCGGCGACTGGCGTCGAAGGCAGGCCTGACCCGTTCCGGCCGATGATTGGTGTTCCATAGCTTTGTCGTAACGAACAGGTCATTGCGCTGAAGCGTCCCCGCCTTGAACGTCTCCTGCAGCGCATCGCCGACCGCTTCCTCGTTGCGATAGCGCTCTGCGCAATCAAGATGTCGAAATCCGGCCTCCAATGCAGCCCTGGTGGCCTGCCTTGTCACGAGCGGATCCGGAATGAGTGTGCCAAATCCCACCGCGGGAATCGTCCCGGATTGATGAGTTGGAATCCTCGTATAACGAAGCGTATCTGACGAAGTCATGCTCATACTCCTTTGCTTGTCCTCGGCTCCCTCAAAAGTAAGGGACGAGGTATTCGGAATTGACGATGCGATGTCATTCCACGGCTCCAGGCGCTAACCGGTCGGCCGCGGCTTACGGAGAAAAAACACGAGCGGAATCACGACGAGCATGGCAAACATCAGGATCTCGAATTGGTCGATGACCGCGACTGTCGCCGCCTGACGCGTGACCATGCCGTTGAGGGCGGCAAGGCTTGGCTTCGCGATCGGCCCCCCGACGAATGCAGCGACTCGGTAGGGCGTGAGGTTCTTTGCGAGTGCGACGTGCACAGCCTGCGTGTTGGCGTAGAAGAAGAGCTGGACGACCGCGATGCCAATGGTGCTGCCATAGAGGCGCGACAGGTTGATCAACGCGCTGCCTTCCGGGCGGAGCTTCGGATCGAGCGTGCCGAACGCGGCCCTGGCGAGCGCGGGCAGCAACATGCCGAGACCCGCTCCCTGGAGCAGGCCGGCCTCGACCACCGGCCGCCAATCCATCGCCGGCGAATAGCCGAGCATCAGCCAGTTGGCATAGACCACCAGCGTCATTCCACCCACGAGGAATGGCCGGTAGTCGATCTGCGCGGGGACCAGGCTCGTCAGCACGAGCGCTCCCACCAGCGCGACGCCGCGCGGAACAGTCATGTATCCGGTGGTATCGACGGGGTAGTTGAGCAATTCCTCCAGCATCGGGGACGTCAGGGCCAGGGTCGGCAGCAGCACGAAGCCAAGCGCGAAGGAGATGACCGTCGAGAGCACGAGATTGCGGTCCCTGAACAGCGCCGTGCGGAGAAAGTGCTCCTTTGTCGTCATGACGTGCACAATGAAGAGATAGAAGCCGAGCACGGAGGCGCCCGCCTCGATCCAGATTTCCGTCGAGGCAAACCATTCCAGGCGCTCGCCGCGATCGAGCAACATCTGCAATCCGATCATGCCGACGGAGAACGTCGCAAGGCCAAAGAAGTCGAAGGGCTGGCTCCGCTCGGCCCGCTTCTCGCCGAGCAGCTGAGCCATCGTCAGGAAAATGAAGCCTGTCATCGGCAGGCTGAAATAGAAGATCGCGGGCCAGCCGTAATATTCACTGAGCCAACCGCCAATGGCCGGGCCGCTGCTGATGCCGAGCAGGGAGCAGACGGTCCACGCCAGGCTCATGCGCGCATGTCGCACCGGCGATGTCGCCTCGAGCAGGATCGCCAGCGAGAGCGGCGCAAGAGGTCCGCTCGCCGCGCCCTGGAGGATTCGCGCCAGCACGAACTGAATCGACGTCGTCGCCAGCGTGTCGAGCGCGAGACCCAAGACGAAGATCGTGACGGCGGCTTGATAGACCACTTTCCGGCCGTAGCGTCCCGCCAGCCATTGCGTGATCGACATCGTCACGGCGCTCGCAGCGATATACGAGGAAAACACCCAGCCGACCTCGTCATTGGCCATCGAGAGCGTCGCCTGAATATGGGGTAGCGCCGCGTTCGGTATCGAGATGTTGACGGCCTGCATGTAGGTCGCCATGAGGGCGGCCGCGGCGATCGCGTGATGACCGCCGGGCGCAGTGGTCGATGGGAGGGGCGTACTCATTTGCTCTCCGTCGCGAGCGCGGGTTGGAGCAGATTGGGCCAGGTGCGGCGATAGCCGGTATCAACCCGTGCCGTCACGCTGATCCCCGAGAACAGCGGCCGGCTCGGATCGAGATCGTCGAGTTCCAGGCGCACCGGCAATCGCTGGACGACCTTGACCCAGTTTCCCGTCGCATTCTCGGGCGGCAGGAGCGAGAAGTCCGATCCGGTGCCGGGACTCATGCTGACGATATGCGCCTTGAACTTGCGATCGGGATAGGCATCGACGTCGATCGTCGCCTCCTGCCCTGGACGCATATGAGTGAGACCGGTCTCGCGAAAATTCGCCTCGACCCAGACGTGCCGGCTCGACAGCAGCGAGAACGTCGGTGCCCCGGCAGTGACGAAGCCGCCGATCTGGAGATCGTCGACCTTGGTCACGATGCCGTCGTCCGGCGCCGTCACGGTGGCATAGGAGAGATCCAGCCGCGCACGGTCGAGCTGTGCCCTGGCCGCGCGAATGGTCGGATGGCGATCGATGTCGATATCGGCATCGCCATTGAGGGCCACGACCGTGTTGGCGATCTGCTGTTCGATCGACGCCATGCGGTGGCGAGCGACCTTCATGTCCGTCTCGGCCCGCTCATAGACCGCGCGTGGCGTGAAGTCGGAGGCAACCAGCATCTTCTTGCGGTCGAATTCGCGCTCGTCGAAGGTAGCCGTCTCTTTGGCCGACTGCAGCTCCGCCTGCTGCTGACGATGGGTCGCCTTGAGGGATTCGATCTGGAGCCGCGCACTTCCGAGGCGCGCCTCGGCCTGGTCGACGGCAATTTCATAAGGCTCCGGGTCGATGCGAAACAGCACCTGCCCCCGTCGGACGCGCTCGTTGTCACGCACGGCGATCTCGACCGCCTGGCCGGAAACCCGGGCATTGATGGTCACCTTGGCGGCGCGAACAAATGCGTCATCGGTGGAGACATATTGCTCCTGCGCCAGATAGATGAACGCGCCGACCACGGCCACCGCCATCGGCAGCGCGAGCATCAGCGGTCGTCGCAGCCGCTTGCCGAGCCCTGCCCCGAACCATTGCGCGGCAGCCTCGCTCGGGCGGAAGCTGTTGCGATCGCCGAGCCCGCCGGCGATTGGCGCGAAATCGAAACGCATCGAAGGATCCTCGGGTTCAATCTATTTAATAACGTTCGTTACAAATATTGCACTCCAACGCGGCGATCAAGTGGGCGACCTTGATTTTTATAACGATCCATACAAATATATGTGTGGAGCATGGCAACCGGGGTTCTGACGAAATGGCACGGAAAAAGAGCGAAACGAGCCCGGCGCGCCGGGGACGGCCACCGGCCTACGACGCAGAGACGGCCTTGAAGCGGGCAACGGAAACGTTCTGGAGGACGGGCTATTCCGGTACCTCCCTGGACAAGGTCGCTGCAGCGACCGGCATGAGTCCGCCGAGCCTCTACGCGGTGTTCGGCAACAAGCATGCGCTCTATCTCGAGGCGCTCGCCCGTTATTGGGAGATCAGCCTGGCCGCGACGCGTGAGGCTCTCGCCGGGGACCATCCCTTGGACGAAGCGCTGATGCTGGCCTATGACGCGGCGCTGTCGATCTATTTTTCTGGCAAGGGAGCCGCACGCGGCTGCTTCGTGGTGGGGACGGCGGTGACCGAAGTCGCAGAAGACGCCGCGATCCGGAGCAGCGTTGCGGCGGGACTGCGCATGATAGATGCCGATTTCGAAGCCCGCTTCCGCCTTGCGCAGGACAAGGGCGAGCTGAAGCGCGACGCCGATCCGGCGGCGCTTGCCATTCTCGCTTCAGCCACGATGCACACCATTGCCATTCGCGCCCGTGCCGGCGCCCGCCGCTCCGAGCTGAGGGAGATGGCCCGAAAAGCGGTCGATGTGCTCTGCGGATCCCGGCGGTGACCTCGCGGATTTCGGGCATGGCTCCCCCCGGCAATAGCGCCGACCAGCTTTAGCCTGCCGCTGCGGCCCCGCGCCGCGGCAGCTTCCAGTCGGGGCGGATGAAGTGGCAGGTGTAGCCGTCCGGATAGCGTTCGAGATAATCCTGATGCTCCGGCTCGGCCTCCCAGAACTCGCCCGCGGGCGCGACCTCGGTCACGACCTTGCCAGGCCAGAGACCGGACGCCTCCATCCGCTTCTGTTCGTCGCCGGTATAAAAGATCGCCGAACGATAGCTCGTGCCCAAATCATTGCCCTGACGATTGAGCGTGGTCGGATCGTGGATCTGGAAGAAGAATTCCAGCATGGTCCGAAAGCTGGTCTTGGCGGGATCGAAGGTGATCTCGATCGCTTCGGCATGACCTTCATGATTGCGGTAGGTGGCATTCTTCACCGCGCCGCCGGTGTAGCCGACGCGGGTGGAGACCACGCCCGGCTGCCTGCGGATCAGATCCTGCATGCCCCAGAAGCAGCCCCCGGCCAGAATTGCGCGTTCCGTTGTCATATCTCCACTCCCAATTGATCCGGCTGTCCATTCTGCATCCGTCGCATCCTATGCTTATGGCGGCCCAGCCGAAAGCCGGGCCTTTGTCCATCCAGTTCCACTCGCGGAGGCCAAAGCTTCGGCGACCCCAGCTTCCCCAACCAAAACTAGATGGACATAAATTAAGCCCGCCCTAGATCAGCTTGGCATCGAGCGTGATCGCGGCGTTGAGCACTTTCGACACCGGGCAGTTCTTCTCGGCCTCGCCGGCGATGCGGGCAAAGCCGGCGTCGTCGAGGTTCGGCACCTCGGCACGCAACGTCAGCGCCGATTTGCTGATCTTGAAACCCTTGCCTTCGGGCTCGAGGCTGACCGCGGCTTCCGTCGAGAGCTCGTCAGGCGTGAAACCGGCGAGTTGCAGGCCGAAGGCCAGCGCCATGGTGAAACAGCCGGCATGCGCCGCAGCGATCAACTCCTCCGGATTGGTGCCCTTCTCGTTCTCGAAGCGGGTCTTGAACGAATAAGGCGTCGCGGCGAGCACGCCGGATTCGCTCGACAGTTGACCGGTGCCATCGCGACCGGTGCCTTTCCAGACTGCTGTTGCCTTGCGGATCATCTCAATTCTCCTGGTTGATTTTTTAGCACCGGCGCTCGGTACCGAAGGAAAGCGACATTGGCACGACCACCTGTCGCCGTTCCGGGCCCGGCCGAACGCCGCGGTGGTTCCGTCAAGTCCCGTTCCGATAAAATCGGAACGAGACTCGATTCTTGCTTTGACGCGTTTTCTTCACGCGAACCGCTATCCACTTCGCTCGAAAACGCTTTAGCTACCAATCTGTCCGACGTGGAACCCGAGCCGGTTCTCGACGTCACCAGCGCGGTGGAAGCCGCGCGACATCAGCGCCTTGATGCGGGTCTGACTCGCGGGGCGGCTGAGCGAGGCCAGGAACGCCTCCCATTCCGGCTTGATCTCGACATCCGGCGGCAGGCTCGCGACGTCGACGAGGCGCTTGGTCTCGGCAATCGCCTCCTTGTCGAAGGACGCGATGCGCATGGCCAGCGCCTCGACGAAGCCGTCGAGCTCGACATCCGGCAACGACCGGTTCACATAGCCGTAACGTTCGGCGAGATCGCCGTGAATGTCATCGGCGCCGAGCAGAACTTCGAGCGCGCGGCCGCGGCCCATCAGGCGCGGCAACCGTGCCATCGGCCCGCCGCCGGGCACCAGGCCCGCACCGACCTCCCATTGCGACAGGATCGCCTTTTCGCGGCTGGCAAAGCGCATGTCGCTCGCGAGCGCCAGCTCGCTGCCGACGCCGGTCGCGCGGCCCCTGATCGAGGCAATCGAGACGACCGGCGCGCGGCTGAGACGCACCAGCATGTCGGGCAGTGCCTGCAGGCCGGTCGGCCCAAGCGGGATACGAAGCGAATCCTCCAGCGGCGCGAGGAAGTCGTAATGCGTGATGAAGAAGCCGTCGACGGCGCTGTCGAACACCACGACCTTCACCTCAGGATCGGTCTCGATCGCCGTGACGACGTCGTCCAGAAGCGGAAGCTGCTTGGGGCCGAAGATATTGACCGGGGGCATGTCGAAGGTGACGCGCCAATACGACGGCAGGCGACGTTCCAGGCGGATTTGGTCGGTCGTGAAGGTGCGTTCGGGGCGGTTCATGATTGCATTCCTGTCTGTGGGGAAAGAAGGGAACGCGCGGAAGTGCGCGTCCCCGCAGGTCTCAGATCGACTGACGCAGCGGTCGGAAGGCGGTGCGCATTTCCGCGGAGAACAGCGCGGGCTGCTCCCAGGCGGCGAAGTGGCCGCCCTTGTCGAGGCGGTTGTAGTGCATCAGCTTCGGATAGGCCTTCTCGGTCCAGCTGCGCGGCGCGGCGTAGATCTCGTCCGGGAAGACGCTGACGGCGACCGGGATCTTGATGTGCTTGGGCTCGAAGAACACCAGCTTGTTCTCCCAGTACAGCCGCGCCGAGGACACCGCGGTGTTGGTGAGCCAGTAGAGCGTGATGTTGTCGATCACGTCGTCCCGCGACAACCCTTCCGTCTTGCCCGCGAAAACCCGGGCAATCATCGCGGTGCTGCGCCCATCATGGTCGAGCATCCAGGACGCGAGGCCCGCCGGCGAATCCACCAGGCCATAGAGCGTCTGCGGCCGGTTGGACATCTCGATCGCGTAGCCAAGACCGTGCTTATAGAAATCATCGAGCTGATCGTAAGCGTAGCGCTCGTCGGCCGAGAGGTTCGACGGCCGCGATCCGCCGGGCTGAAGCGCCTTGGCAATGTCGTCCGGAACGGTCGCGGGCATATTGGTGTGGATGCCGAGCAGTTCCGGCGGCGCGATCACCGCCATCTGCTCCGTCACGGCATTGCCCCAATCGCCGCCTTGCGCGACATAGCGGTTGTAGCCGAGCCGCTTCATCAGCACGATCCAGGCGCGCGCCACGCGCTGGGGGTCCCAGCCCAGCTCCGTCGGCTTGCCGGAGAAACCGTGGCCCGGGAGCGAAGGGATCACGAGATCGAAGGCGTCCGCCGCCGTCGCGCCGTGTGCGGTGGGGTCGGCGAGCGGGCCGACGATCTTGATCTGCTCGATGATCGAACCGGGCCAGCCATGCGTGACGATCATCGGCAAGGCATTCTCGTGCCTGGAGCGGACGTGAATGAAATGGATGTCGACGCCGTCGATCTCGGTGACGAATTGCGGCAAGGCATTCAGCCGCGCCTCCATCTTGCGCCAGTCGTAGTCGTTCTGCCAATAGCTCACGAGCTGCTGCACCGTCGTCAGTTGCACGCCCTGCGATTGATCGGCAACGATCTCACGATCCGGCCAGCGCGTCGCCGCGAGACGGCGGCGAAGATCGAGCAGATCCGCCTCGGGCACGCTGACGTGGAACGGGCGAACCGCCCCACTCACGCTGGCCTTCGCCGAATGCAGCGGCAGCAGGCTCGATACGCTTGCGGCAACCGCGGTCATCGCGGCCTGGCTCAACAGTTGACGGCGGTCTGGGTTGAGAATGTCGGTACGTGCTTGCGTGGTCATGTTCGATCTCCCTGGCTTTGGCCGGTGACGCTGACCGAATTCGACATCAGCGCCTCGGTTCGTCATGCAGAGAGATTGGCGCAGGCTCTGGCAATTTGCTCGTTATGGGTTGTTAGACCGCGTTAGCCGTTGCGAGCCGCGCGACACCGAGGAGAGCGATCGTCGACTCGCGATGCGCGCCGCCAAAGCAACACGGCGCGCGATGAGCTCAGTCATCACGCGCCGCGTCGGCTTGCATCAGTCCAAGAATCCGCGCTGTCCCACTCAGGATGGCAGCGGCCCGCCCGCCTGCTCGCGGACGATATAATCGGCGTACCAATCGGCCCAGTTCTCATCGTGCCCGCCGATCCGCTTTTCGTGCTCGCCATGGGCCGCCGCCGCGCGGCGCAGTGCTGCGGCCAGCGCGGCCTGCGAAGCGAATGTGGTGCCGCCGCCCCCGATCCGTCCCGGCAATCGCGTCGTGACCTCCTGGAACAACCAGCCATTGCCGTCGGGATCGCTGAACGACGCATATGAGCCGTAGCTGCCGCGCTTCGGGTCAGCACCGCTCACCCGAACGCTGCCGGAGAGATAAGGCTCGTCGGTCCCAGCGTGAACATCGCCGGCACCGTGGAATGGAGCGCTGACCTCGACGCCGCGGTCGAGCAGATCCGTTCGCGCCGCCTCCAGATCGGAGACGATCAGGTACAACCCTCGCGCGGAGCCCGGCGCTGCCGCGGTCACGTTCCTGCCGAAGATCACCGAGCAGGCCGAACCCGGCGGCGTGAACTGGATCACGCGCCAGTCATCGCCGGAGGCAAAATCGGCGTCCAGTCGCCAACCGAGACGCGCGTAGAAGGCCTTGGCGCGATCGACATCGGCCACGGGGATTACGATCACCTCGAGGCGCTGATCGACGCTAGGCGAGCTCGACGGCGTCTTCGCAGACTTGTTGGAAGGCTTATTGGAAAGCTTGGCCGCGGCGTCGCGGTCGATTTCGGTAGTGGCCATGTCGAACTCCCTGGGTTGGATCTAAGACGAGCTTCAAGCAACTGCGATCGGCATCACGATGGTTACGCGTGTGCCGTCTTCTCCCGCTTCGCCCTGCAGCCGGGCGTGAATGCTGCGTGCGAGTCCTTCGAGAATCCGGCTGCCGGTGCCCTGAAGCGGCCCGGTCGCGCCGATCCCGTTGTCTGTTACCGTGCAGAACCAGGCGCCGTCGCGATTGGCCATCTCGATGCGGATCAGCGCATCATTCCGGTCCGGGAAGGCATGCTTGGCCGCATTCGTCACCAGCTCCGTCAGCATCAGCGCGAGCCGATGGCATTGCGACGCCGGCAGCGTCCCGCTTTCGATCGCGGCCTCGCAGCGGATGCCCGCCGGCTCCAGCACCGCCTCGGAAATCGCTCCACACAGGTTTTCGAAGAAGGCCGCCACCGGGATCGCCGTATGGTCGTCATTGTCGGACAAGAGTTGATAGAGCCTGCCGAAGGCGACGATGCGCCGCTCGAGCCGGTCCGCTGCAAGCGACACATCCCTGGTACCCGTTCGGGTGAAATCGCGGCGGACTGACGCACCGAGTATCGTCAGCGTGTTCTTCATCCGATGGTGGGACTCCCGCAGCACGAGCTCCCAGTCACGCGACTGATCGTCCAAACTTGCCACAAATTGAGATCGAACGACGTCGTCATTCGGCCGAGCATTGATACCGGACATCGTAGCCTCCCCGTTGGAATTAACGCCAAACTCGGAACGGATACTGGATGCAGTTCGTGCGCATTGCTCGTTAGACGTTGCAAGATTCTGTTATGATGGCGGTACGACGACCGGCACTCCGAACGTGAGCTGGTCGGTCAAGCAAGCTGCCGGGTTGTCCAGATCGCTTCGAAAGAGGCCCGCGTTTGAGTACAATTTGCGACGGATCGTCGCGCGCGACCGGCCAATTGCCGGCACCCTCCACGCGATTTCGCCACTTTCGACCAGTTTACTCAGGGTTCCCTTCTGCTAGATCAAAGTGCAGAGTTCAGCTCTCACTGGAATGATTGGCCCGTGCCGGACGCTAACAATCAGGATTCGGCCATTGCTTTCGGGCCATTCCGGCTGTTCGCAAAGACGCGGCTGCTCGAGAAGGACGGCGCCCCGGTTCACCTCGGCGGCCGCGCGCTCGACATTCTCGTCTTTCTCGCCGAGCGCGCCGGCGAGGTCGTGGACAAGCGTGAGTTGATCCGGCGGGTCTGGGCCGACGTGAACGTGGACGAAGGCAGCCTGCGCTTTCACATCACGACGCTGCGCAAGGCCTTGGGCGATCCGGGCGAAGGCTCCCGCTACGTCGTCAACGTCCCCGGACGAGGTTATTGCTTCACGGCCGCGCTGCTCCGGGCCGCCCCTTCGGAGAGCCGAACCAGCCTGCCCGTTGCTGCGCCGCGCTCGCTGCCCTCGCCGCTCGCGAAGATGATCGGGCGGGACGATGCGGTCGAGAGAATTTCCGCCGAGCTTGCCTTGCATCGCTTCGTCACGATCGTCGGTCCCGGCGGGATCGGCAAGACTTCGGTTGCGCTGGCGGTAGCGCATCGCGAGCTCCAGGCCTTCGACGGCCAGGTGTGTTTTGTCGATTTCGGCGCACTGAGGGAGACCCGGCTCGTTGCCGGAACGATTGCGGCCGCGCTGGGCCTGACGGTCAATTCCGACGATCCGATGCCGGGGCTGCTGACGTTCCTGCGCAGCCGGCGGATGCTGCTGGTCTTTGACAGTTGCGAGCACATCCTCGACGATCTCGCCCCTCTGGCCGAGCGCATCGTCCGGGAAGCGGGCGAGCTGCATATTCTCGCCACCAGCCGCGAATCTTTCCGCGCCGAAGGTGAGCGTGTCCATCGGCTGTTTCCATTGGATTGCCCGCCACAGCGCGACGGGCTCGGCATCGCCGACATCCTTGCCTATCCTGCAACTCAGCTCTTCGTGGAACGCATCGCAGAGAGCCTGAGCGAGTTCGAACTCAGCGAAGAGGATGCGCCGCTCGTGGCCGATATCTGCCGTCGGCTGGACGGCATCGCGCTCGCGATCGAGCTCGCGGCCGGGCGTGTGAATGCCTATGGCATCGCCGGGACCGCCTCTCTGCTCGACAGCCGTTTCTCGTTGCTGTGGCGCGGGCGGCGCACCGCTGTGCCGCGGCACCACACCCTGAGTGCGGCACTCGCCTGGAGCTATGATCTGCTGCCGGCAACCGAAAGCGCAACGCTGCGCGGATTGTCGGCATTCGTCGGGCCATTCACCCTGGAAGCCGCGCTTGCGGTCGCATCCTGTCAGGGCATTGGCGAAGCAGAAGCCTCCGAGGCGATCTCCAATCTGCTTTCCAAATCGCTGATCGCGACCTCGCCCGCGGAGCGGCGGCTGCGCTATCGCCTGCTCGACACCACACGTGCTTTCGTCGCGGAGAAGCTCGTCGAGAACGGCGAAGCGGACCGCGTCGCACGCGCCCACGCCGAATATTTCCGCGACTTCCTGCGCGACATCGCTCTCCAATCCACGGGCATGCAGAGCGCCGGTGGCTTTCTTCCCTATGCCGACCACCTGCCCAATGTCCGGGCCGCGCTGACCTGGAGCTTTTCAGACGACGGGGACCGAACGATCGGCGTGGATCTGGCGGCATCAGCGGCGCAATTCTTTCTCGAACTGACACTGCTGACGGAATGCTACCGCTGGACCCAGCAGGCGCTGGCGTCCCTCGACGCGAGTGCGGTGGACGGCCGCAATGAAATGATCTTGCAGGCGGCGCTCGGCGTCTCCGCGATGTTCACGCAGGGCAATACCGAAGCGGTCCGCTCGGCGTTCACGCGCAGTCTCCAGCTTGCGCGGGAGCTCCAGGATTTGCACTGGCAGCTCTGGCTGCTGCGCGGATTGCACATCTACCTGACCAGGGTCGGGGATTTTCACGGAGCGCTCGGAACCGGCGAACAGGGCGAGAGCGTCGCGCGGAAGCTGAACGATCCCGCCAGCACGCTGAATGTCGAATGGATGCTGGGCGTGGCCCATCATTTGATCGGCAACCAGGACAAGGCGGTGCAGCTCTGCGAGAGCGCGATGTTGCATAATCCCGGCTCGCAGCGGCTGAATATCGGGCATCTCGGCTATGACGACCGCATCGTCGCACTGGTGGCGCTGGCGCGCGGGCTTTGGCTCACCGGCCGGCCCGATCGTGCGATCGAGGCGTCGCGATACACCATTCGCGAAGCCGAGCTGCTCGAGCAGCCGCTCACTCTCGGTATTTCCTTGATCTGGACCATCTACGTGTTCCTCTGGGTCGGCGACCTGGCCAATGCGGAAATCCTGATCGAGCGGTTGATCGATCATTCCGCGCGGCACTTCCTCGGGCCCTATCACGCGGTCGGCATCGGCCAGAAGGGTGAGCTGCTGCTTCGCCGCGGCGACGTCGCCGCCGGCATCGAGCACCTCCGCCGCAGCCAGGCCACGCTGTACGCGACGCGACATCGGATCATGACGACGGTGTTTGCGACCGCGCTCGCGGAGGGGCTTGCCTCCCAGAACCAAGCCGACGAAGCCTTGCAGACCATCAATGATGCCATCGCGGAGATCCCCGATCATGGCGAATCCTTCGACATGCCGGAGATGCTCAGGGTCAAGGGCGATATCCTCGCCCGGTCGGGCAATGCCGCGGAGGCCGAAAGCTGCTTCCGGGACTCGCTCGATCTGTCACACCGCCAATGCGCGCTCGGCTGGGAGCTGCGGGGGGCAGTCAGTCTCGGACGGTTCTGGCGCCAGGCCGGAAAAGCCGGAGACGCACGCGCCCTGATTGCCCCTCTCGTCGCGCGGTACCAAGAGGGCCTCCAGACCCGTGATCTCGTCGCGGCCAGGGAGCTCCTTGCGGCGCTGAATTGAGTGTATCTTCAACGGGATACCGCAAGGATATCCGCTCGCAACTCCTAACAAATTCTAACACGCCAAGCCGCATCTGCCCCGCCATGGTGCTGGCACTTCACGGTGGATATGGCGGGACATGGCGCTTCTTGACGATGTAATTGATGCCAGCGGCGGAATGGCCCGCTGGAATAGCTTGAGCCGGTTCACGCTTCACCTCTCCGTCGCCGGAACGCTGTTCTCCAGCACCGGACATGCCAGCGAATTCAAGGACGTGACGGCGGAGGGCTCGACCCGCACGCAGTCGGTCCGCTTCACCGGCATCACCGGAGGCGAACACTCCGGCTCTTTTCAGCCTGACGCGATCACGATCGAAAGCCTCGAGGGTGAGATCCTCAGGACCTGGCCCAATCCGAGCCTTGCGTTCACCGAGACCGGTTCGCCCGCGCTCGCAGACGAACTGCATCTCGTGTTCTTCTGCGGCGTCGCGATCTGGAATTATCTGACCAATCCATTCCTGCTCGCTCATCCAGATGTCGTGGTGGAGGAACTGCCACCGTGGCAGGAGAACAACGAGTCATGGCGGCGGCTGCGGGCGCAGTTCCCGCCGGGCCTGATCACGCTCGCGCCCGAGCAGATCTTCTATTTCGACGACAACGCGTTGCAACGGCGGACCGACCACGATCTGTTCGGCATGAAAGTCGCGCATTACTCCTGGGCCCATGACAGCTTCGGCGGCATCGTGGTGCCGACGCTCCGACGCGCGCAGACGCTGCGGCCCGACGGAACCGTGGTCGCCAAGCCCGTGCTGATGGACGTCGAGATCTTTGACGCCGTCTTCGAGTAGCGGCACGCGCGAGAAATTGGCTTCGACTTCATCAGGCCGTCGGCTCGTTCAGCATGCGCCGTGCCGCAATGAGATCGGCGGTCTCGAATCCTTCCGAGAACCGGGCATAGGTTTGAGTGAGCTGTTCCAGCGGATTCTTCCCACGATGCGGGATTCGAAGCCGTGCCAGCGACATCTCGGCTCGCAGCCGCCAGGATAACGCGCCCTGCTGTTCGGCGAGCGAGATCGAGGCAACAATATCCGCCTCGGCCGCGTCGAGATTGCCGCCATGGGCCTCCACCTCTCCCCGCAGACGGAGCAGCTCGGGCATGTCGAAGGCACCGCCTTCCTGCTCGACCCGCGCAATGGTCTCGTGAAGAGCCTGAATGCCTTCCGTCAATTGTCCCAACGTGACCAAGCCTCGGGACAGATCCGCGGCGAACGCCGAGGCATAGAGCTCGTAGCGATCGGCGTGCAGGCGTGGAAGCGCACTTCGCATCAGGTCGACGCCGCCGGTGACCTCGCCCCGAGCGATCATGCTCTGCGCCCGAAAACCCGCCGCGACGGCTTCGTAGGGCACGAGTCCGTGCATGCTCGCATGCGCGGCCAGGCGATCGGTCATGGCCTCGACCGACGACCAGTCGCCGAGCCAGCCGAACACCGAAGCGGACCAACATAATGCGATAGAATGCATGACCACGTCATGCGGCGCTGAAGCGCCGACCAGCGGCCGTATGCATTCAAGCGCACGATCGGGAAAGCCGCGCAGCCATAGCACGCGCGCAAGCGGAATCTGCGGTGTGCGTGAATAGGCGAAATGCCCTGGTTGGGTCCCGCGGAGCGCAGCGTCGTCGCGCAGGCCCTGATCGAGATGAGCTTGCGCCGCGGCCTGGTCTCCGGCGAGGTGATATGACACGCCGAGCAGCGCTTTGCTTCCGGCAATGCCCGCGGTATCGCCGATGACGCGGGCAATCCGCTCGGCGTGAAGCGCAGTCGGCACCAGATGCCGATAGCGACCGGTCCGGCGGTAGAACATGTTCAGCCGGGACAACAGCCTGAATGTGTTGGCGTGATCGGAAAGCGCTTCCGCTATCTCCAGCCCGCGCCTGAGCGCCGATTCCGCCTGCTCGCTGTTACGCTCGGTGAACATCAAGGCGTGACCGAGCGTCGACTGAAGCTCGAGCTCCCATGCGCCACCCCGGTCGGCCTCGTCCAGCATTGCGAGTGCGCGATCGGACCAGATGCGGGCCTCGTTCAGCAAATTGAGTTCGACGAACAGCCTTGTGCAGCTGCCGGCGAGCGGCACGCGCAAGCCGGCGCCGTCGTCGTTGGCATAAGCCCATTGCAGCGCAGCGCGGGCATCGGCGAGCAGGCTCGCGCGTTCCTGCAAAGGTGGGGCATGATCGCTGCCCTCCTTATCCTTCATGCCCGCTTCGAGCGTGCATTGAACATAGAGAGCGTGACGATGCGCTATCTCGGCCAGCTGTCCGCCGTCGGCCAGTTTCTGCAGGGCATAGGCGCGCGTTGCGTCGAGCAGGCGATACCGCCGCGATGCGCCGTCCGGCTGGACGGACACCAGCGACTTCACCACGAGTTGCTCCAGGGCCTCGACGACGCGGTCCTCCGGCATCTCCGCCCCGGCCGCGACCGCTATCACGCCCTTCAAACTGAAGTGACCTGCGAAGACGGCGAGGCGCTGAAACACGACCCGCTCGCTCTCGCCGATCAGACCGAAACTCCAGTCGAGCGTAGCGCCGAGCGTCTGCTGCCGCGGCGGCGCCGTCCGCCGCCCGCGCCATTCGAGCTGCAGCCGGTTGTCGAGCAGCGCCGCCATCTCGCGCAGTCCATACAGACCGACACGTGCGGCAGCCAGCTCAATCGCCAGCGCGACGCCGTCGAGCTTGCCGCAAATCCGGGCCAGGACTTCGGCATCCTCGTCGGTGATGTCGTCGCGATGCCCCGCCGCGACGGCGCGATCAACGAACAGGCGCACAGCGGGATAGGCCAGCACCTCGCCGGCACTAAGGCGGGTGTCCTGCGGCGGACCAGGGAGCGAAACGAGCTCGAAAATCTGCTCGCCTTCCACCAGCAGCGACTCGCGGCTGGTTGCGAGGATGACGATGCCGGGCGCCTCCCGGTAGATGTTTTCTGCAAGGCGCGCGACCTCGTCGATGACGTGCTCGCAGCTGTCGAGCACGAGAAGCAGGCGGCGGCTGCGCAGGAAGTTGATGATGCTGGCCGTGGGATCATCGTGGTGCACGACGAGGCCCAACGCGGCGGCAACCGTGCTCGCGACCAGGGCCGCGTCCTTGAGCGGACCGAATTCCAGGAAATGGACGTTGCCGTCGAAGCTATCGCACATCTCGTGCGCGAGCGCGGTCGCGACGGTGGTCTTGCCGATGCCGCCCGGCCCTCGCAGCGTGACGAAGCGATCGCGGAGCAAGCGCGCCGCCAACTCGGCCACGGCGTCCTCCCGCCCGACCATCCGGTCCAATCGACGCGGCAGAGACGGTGGCGGCGCGGCCCTTTCGGGCGCACGCGACGCCAGCGCAGCCAGCTCCGCGCGCTCGCCACGCCGCACGGGCGCGACGAAGCAATAGCCCCGGCCCGGAATGGTGGTGATGTAACGTGCACCGTCCTTTCCGTCGCCGAGCACCTTGCGAAGCTCCGCGACATGGACTCGCAGGCTGATCTCCTCGACAGAAAGTCCGGACCACGCATAGCCGAGAATTTCGTCCTTCGGGACCACTTCGCCGGCGCGACTGACCAGCAGGCGCAAAATATCCATGGCCCGGCTGCCGAGCCTGACCGGCAAGCCATCCTTCTCCAGCAGCCGCGACCGAAGCGAAAATGGCCCGAACGCCACGGTATCGAAATCGAGCATCGTCGCGGCCTCGCTGCCGCGGGGCCCGTGTCCCGCCGAGAGCTCGGTCACTTCTGACTCATCCTGACAGCTGCTCCATGGAAATGCGGCGTGACTATACCCGGCACTGGTGCGAGGTCCAGCGAGGGCACCGCAGAGAACTCACACCGCCGCATCGCTCTCCACCGGACGTTCTGCGCTCTCCCGAGTCGGGGCGGAGATGCGCAAATATCTGATAAAATTTGAAAAAAAGACGTTTCCTGAGACGGGATGTCGCACCTGATGCGGTCCCACAAAAACTAACACATCCTAATCACCACTAACGAGCTTGCAGCGCAGCTCACCCCTATCCTCTCACCATGGAAACGTGGGGCTTTGCGCGTTTGCTGGTCGCAAACAGCGGAGAAAGCCCGGAGAGGACGAACGATGTTGACCAATTTGCAGGCGGCCGATGCCTGGATTGAATTTCCGGGCGGCTCGGGGGATTGCGAGATCCCCCAGGCAACACAGGGGATCATTCGGGAGCGTCAATGGCGTCAGATCGATCCGCGCGCGGGGGCGGCCGCCGAGGACATCGCGATCTCGCGATGGGAGGACCCGCGGAGCACCTCGTCGCACCAAGCGACGACGCCTGAGGATCGCTATTTCGTCGGCGTCGCCCTGAAGACCACGCGGGCGAAACTGACCCGGGATCGCCAAGTCATTTTCGACGGGGCCATGCCCGCGGGCACACTGTATCTCACCGCGCCGTCGAAGCCCCTTGCCGTGCAATTCCAGGCGCCATGCGCCTTCTTGCACATTTACATTTCCGCGGACCAATTTCCGGCACAATTTTCCGGAGCCGAGGGATTGAATGATCTCGTGTTGTTGCGCGATCCGCTCGCAGCCGAGCTTGCCAAGGCGCTGATCGAACTTGGCGACGCCGCGGACCACGAGTTTACGCGCTGCATCGGTCAAACCCTTGCGATGCATCTGGCGCGCCTGGAATTGCCACGCGCCAGGGTCAACGCCTTGCCGAAATGGCGGCTGCGGCGCGTCGAGCAATATGTCGCCGATCATTTCCACCGCTGCATCAGCCTGTCCGAACTCGCCAACGTCGCCGGCCTGTCCAGAATGCACTTTGCGGCGCAGTTCCGCGTCGCGACCGGTTACCGGCCCCGCGAATATCTTCTCAATCACCGGATCGAGCATGCCAAGATGCTGCTGGCAACCACCGACCGGCCGTTGGCGGAGATCGCGCTTGCGGTCGGCTTCAGCACGCAGGCGCATTTTTCGACCGTGTTCAAGCGCATCAGCGATCAATCCCCGGCACGCTGGCGCCTCGCCAGCAAGGGCGAACGGCGAGAGATGCAAGCATTCCCGCCGCGTCGTCCTTCTGCGGAGAGAGACTGGATCAGCGCAGCCGCGTGAACATTCGCTCGCGCCCTCATCCTCCCGGGCCTGCGAGCCACTCGGGGCCGTCCCTGCCCCACACAGGGCGGCCCCTTTTTTCTACACCGGATCGAAAGCCCGGATCGGCGGCAGATTGCCGGTGAACTTCTCGACCTCGACTGTCGTGAGCTGGCCGGTGCAGCCCTGCGCAAAGGACGAGGTGCCGACGTCGCGGGTGAGTACGTTCGGATTGCCGTGCACGCAGAGCGGCGCGTCGCCTTCGGGGTCCATCGGGTCGTACCAGGCGCCGGTCGGGAGCTGAACCACGCCGGGCGCGATACCGTCGGTGACGTGGACCGCGGCGAGACAGGCGCCGCGCGCGTTGAACAGCCGAATGATGTCGCCGTGCTTGATCCCGCGTGCGTCTGCGTCCTGCGGGTTCATGCGCGCGACCTCGCGGCCGCGATGTTTGCTTTGAAGCGAATGTCCACCGAAATCGAGCTGGCTATGCAGACGCGTCACCGGCTGGTTGGCGACCAGGAAGCACGGCGCCCCCGGCTTCGGCATGTCGGACTTCTCCAGCCAGACCGGATGGCCCGGACAATCCGCATCGCCATGACCCGCGATCTTGGCAGAGAATATTTCGATGCGACCGCTCGGCGTCGGCAAAGCGTGGTTGACGGGATCGTCGCGAAAGCGGCGCAGCCGGCCACCGTCGTCGGGCTGCTGCGGCACGACCAGGCTGCCGCGCCGCCAGAACTCTTCGAAGCTCGGCGCCTCCAGGCCGCGCGCTTCGAGCGAGGCGCGGGTCGGCTCATAAAGGTGCTCCAGCCACTGCCGTGACGTCCGCCCCTCGGTAAAGGGTTCGCGCGCGCCGAGACGGTCGGCGAGATCGGCAAAGATCTCGTAGTCGTCGCGCGCAAGGCCGAACGGCTCGGCAATCCGGTGCATGGCGACCATCAGAGGATCGTTGCTGGAATAGCCGATGTCCTCGCGCTCGAGCGTCATCGTCGAGGGCAGGACGATGTCGGCGTGCCGGGCCGTGGCAGTCCATGCGAGTTCGTGCACGACCAGCGTGTCGACTTTCGCAAACGCCTTGCGCAAACGATTGATGTCCTGGTGGTGATGGAAGGGATTGCCGCCGGCCCAGTAGACGAGGCGGATATCCGGATAGGTGCGCGTCTCGCCGTTGTAGCGATAGGTACTGCCGGGATTGAGCAGCATGTCGGCGATGCGCGCCACCGGAATGAAATCGCGGACAGCGTTGCGGCCCTGCCCCAGTGTCGGCCCCGGCACGTCGTTGACGCGGCGGCCGTAATAGCCGATCGCCCCCAACGAATAGGCGTAGCCGCCGCCGGAGAGACCGATCTGGCCGAGCACTGCCGCCAGCACCATGCCCATCCACACCGGCTGCTCGCCATGCTCGGCGCGCTGGAGCGAATGAGAGACGGTGATGAGCGCACGCTTGCCGGCGAGGCGGCGCGCCAGCTTGCGAATTGTGTCAGTGTCGACGCCGCAGATCGCGGCGGCCCATTCGGCGTGCTTGGGTTGGCCGTCGCTCTCGCCGGTGAGATAGCGCAGGAAGACGGGCCATCCCTCAGTGTAGCGATCGAGGAAGGCCTGGTCGTGCAGGTTTTCCGCGATCAGCGTATGAACGATGCCGAGCATCAGCGCGGTGTCGGTGCCGGGCACGCATGTCATCCATTCGGCGCCGGCCTCGACGGGCAGGTCTTCGCGCAACGGGCTGACCAGGATGAACTCGCAGCCGCGGCGGCGCGCAGCTTCCATCGCGCCGCGCTCGACATGCTTGCTGATCGAGCCGCCTGCGACCATCGAGTTCTTCAGCGCCATGCCGCCGAACGCCAACACGATTTCGGTATCAGCCGCGATCTGCTCCCAGGTAACGTTGCGCTTGGTTATGTCCTCGTAGCCGCAGAGGATCTGCGGCAGCAGCACCGAGGACGCGCCGGAGGAATAGGAGTTCACCGAGCGCACATAGCCGCCCAAGGCGATGTTGAGGAAGCGATGCACCTGGCTCTGGGCGTGGTGGAAGCGGCCGGCACTCGACCAGCCATAGGAGCCGCCGAACACCGCGCCGGGGCCGCGCGTGTCACGGATGCGTGCCAGCTCGTCGCCGAGCAGATCGAGCGCCTTCTCCCAGCTGACGGAGACGAATTCGTCGCGGCCGCGGCGATCGTCCGGACCGGAACCGCGTTCGAGCCAGCCGCGGCGGATCGCAGGTTGGGTGATGCGCGCCTGATGGCGCAGCGCGCCGGGAAAATTGCCGATGATGCCGTTCGGATCGGGATCGCCCGCATACGCCCTGACCTCGAGCCCGGCCTCGCCTTGACGTGCCGAGAACACGCCCCAATGCGAGGTGTGCGGCTTGAAGCCGTCGGACAGGTCGAGGCCGGGGTCGGGGAAGCCAATCGTATCGTCCATCGTCGCATTCCTTGTTCCGGTCGCGGCACTGTCCCGGCCGCACCGATGTCATCCGGATAGCAGTATAGCGATCCGCTCTTCGATGTCGTCGGGTCAGGGCCGGCGAAAATGCCGGGCGCTCGTGCAAGGACAGCTTGGCGAACGTTCGAAGTGACGACAGGCGGCGATTTTCGATCAATTTGTGCTTTTATTTTCAACGGTTTAGTCGGCTACATTCCGAGCCGCACGGTCGGTCTTTCGGTAAGACTTGGCGCGAGATCTCTTGCGACGACACTGACATTGAAATGTGCGATATGCCGGCTCGTCACACAGCAACATCGGTCCCATCATGATCAAGCGCGTCTTGCCCTACGAAGGTCTGCTCCACGAAGTGGTCGAGCACAATGGCGTGCTTTACATCGGTGGCATCGTCCCCGAGGACGCGAGCCTCGATATGTCCGGCCAGGCAAACGACGTCCTCGGGCAGTTGGCGCAGCTGCTCAAGAGCCTCGGATCCGATCTGAGCAACGTCTTGCAGGTGACCATCTACATGACGAGCCTCAAGGAGAAGGCAGACTTCAACGCGGCCTGGAAGGCGCATTTTGCAGAGGCTCATCTGCCGGCGCGCGCCGCAATCGGCGTGGCCGATCTCGGTCCCGGTGTCAAACTCGAGATCACGGCCATCGCCGCTCGAGGATCATCAAGTTTAGATGCGTGAACTGGTGCGGTTGAGGCAAGTCGAATCAGGAGGCGGCCGCTTGGTACAGGCACTCGCGTAGCCAGGCATGAGCTCCGTCCTCCTGATTGCGCGGATGCCACAGCGCAACGATACGCGCTGGCGGCAGATCGAGCGGCGGCGGCGTGAGATCGAGCTCGTGGGAAAATCGCATGAGAAAACGTCGCGGTAGTGTGCAGATACAGTCACTGTGCGCAAGGATGACCGGCGCCAGCGCATAGGTTTGAATCGAGACGGCGACGCGTCGGGAACGTCCGAGCGCAGCCAGCGCATCGTCGACGAGGCCTGAGAAGCCGCCGCCGTCGGCAGAGATCAGCAGATGATCGAGCGCACAAAAGCGATCGAGATCGAGCGCGCCGTTGCCGCGGGGATGACCCTTGCGCTGGGCGGAGAGGAAGCTGTCCTCGAAAAGCGGGCGCTGCATCAGATCGCCGTGTGCCCCGTCAGCCCCCGTCACCAGAATGTCGATCTCGCCCCGCTCAAGACGATCGACGACGTCGCGCGTGGGATGAACGAAGGCCAGCCGCGCCCGTGCGGCCATCGAGGTCAACCGCGCGACGAATCCGGGCGCCAGCGTCACGGCTGGATTCTCATGGATGGCAACGACAAAGGTGCGCTGGCTGCGGACAGGGTCGAATACGGCCGGTCCCTCGACCATGCGACGGAGCTTGCCGAGCACGTCCGCCAGCTCCGCCTGCAGCTCCACCGCTCTCGTCGTCGGCACCACGCCGCGGCCCGCCGCCGCGGGCACGAACAACGGATCGGCAAAGACCTGTCGCAGCCGGTTCAGCCGAGCCGATAGCGCCGGCTGGCCGATGTTCAGGCGCGACGCCGCACGCGTGACGTTCCGCTCGCGCAGCAGAGCCTCCAGGGCGAGCAGTAGGCCAAGGTCGATCTCGGCAAGATCGGTATCGTCGGCCGGCCGACCTGGACCGTTTTCCGCATCCGGCATCGGTCCTCCTCCGTTTCAAGGCACATGATCGCGGCCGGACGAGCCGCGATGAGAGAGGTAAAGCCAAAATGGCGGCCTGAAAAGCTCGGCTGACAGCCTTTCGATATCGACGGGGTCGATGGGACCTATCGAGCCCACGGCTCTCCCGGCGGTGTGGCGCGCTTCGTACTTCCCGGTCACGGCGGCGCTGGCAATCAGGCCAGCTCAGCCACGACCTGGAGTGGAGGACCTTGATGACGCAAGCGACGAAAACCTATCGCGTTGGCGATGCAACCGTCACGCGGATCGATGAATTGCGGCTCGCCGCATTCAAGTTCGAGGCCCTCTATCCTGACGCCGAGCCGGATGCGCTGGCGCGTCATCGCGACCGGCTGGAGGCGGGCTCTTTCGATCCTGCGACCGGCACCTTCATCCAGAGCATCCACAGCTGGCTGGTCAAAACCCCGCACCACACGATCCTGATCGACACGGCGACCGGCAACGACAAGAACCGGCCCGACATCCCGCCGCTCCATCGTCTGAACGAGCCCTTCCTGGCGCGGCTGGCGGCGGCGGGAGTCGCCCCGGAACAGGTGGACTACGTTCTGCTCACTCATGTCCATGCTGACCACGTCGGCTGGAACACGCGACTCGTCGACAATCGCTGGATTCCGACGTTCCCGAATGCGACCTACGTCTTCTCCGGGATCGAGCAGGCCTACGGCGAGAGCCTCGCGGCGGGCAACGACCCCACTGGGGCAGCGCGCCCGGACCCTGCGCTCGGCCCGGTGGCGCGCAAGCCGGCCGACCGGGTCTATGACGACAGTGTGCGGCCGGTGATCGAGGCCGGCCTTGCCAAGCTCATCTCCGTAAATGGTGAGGAGGTCCTGGACGGCATCTGCTTCATTCCGACGCCCGGCCACAGTATCGATCACGCGTCGATCCGCCTCGTGTCACGGGGCCAGCAGGCGCTGTTTGCCGGCGACGTGATGCACCATCCGCTGCAGGTGTATGAGCCTTCGCTCAATTCCTGCTTCTGCGAATTCCCTAAGGCCTCCTTGCGCTCGCGCGCCAGCGTCCTGGAGGACGCAGCCGAGCGTGGCGCAACCGTCTTCACCACCCATTTCGCACAATCGTCCGTCGGACGCATCGACCGTCGCGGCGATCGCTTCGCCTGGCAATTCCTCTAATCAAGGAGACCGATCATGGACCAGCAAACTTACGCGCGGGCAGAGAGGCCCGACATCGTGGTCGAGGATCTCATGATCCCGAGCGACACGGCCGGCATCTCGCTTCACTTGCGCAACAAGCGACACGCGGCGCTCACGACGTTTTCCGCAGAGCGAACCATCCTGATGATGCATGGCGCGACCTATTCGTCGGAAAGTCTGTTCGACGCGCCGCTCGGCGGCATCTCCTTCATGGATTATCTCGCCGGGCATGGCTACGACGTCTTTGCACTCGACGTGCGCGGCTATGGCGGATCGACGCGTCCGCTCCAAATGGACGTGGCGCCCGAGGACTCAGAGCCGCTTGTGCGCACCGAGGTGGGCGTGCGCGATCTCGCCAGCGCAGTCCAATATATCCTGAAGCAGCGCAACATCACGCAGCTCAATCTGGTCGCGATGTCCTGGGGCGGCTCTGTGGCCGGCGCTTACACGGCGGGCAATAACGACAAGATCGTAAAGCTCGCGCTGGTCGCGCCGCTGTGGTTGCTGAAAGGCCCGGCTCCGATCGATGCGGGCGGCCGCCTCGGGGCCTATCGCAACGTCCCTGTTCTGGACTTCAGGGAGCGCTGGCTTTCGGCAGCGCCGGAAGCAGCGCGATCAAGCCTAATTCCGGCAGGCGGCTTCGAACTGTGGGCGAACATCTCGCTCGCGACAGACCCGCAGGCCAGCGCAGGAGCTCGTCCGCTCATGCGTGCCGTGAACGGCCCGATCCTGGACATCCGCGAATACTGGGCCGCCGGCAAGGCCCTTTACGACGCCAGCGCCATTCGCGTGCCGGTGCTTCTGGTCCACGCCGAATGGGACCGGGACGTGCCCATCAGCTCGGCGCAGGATTTCTTCCTCTCACTGAAACACGCGCGATATCGGCGATGGGTCGAGATCGGCGAAGGCACGCACATGGTTCTGCTGGAGAAGAACCGGTTGCAGGCGTTCGACGCGATCAACCAGTTTCTCTCGGAACAGTATGAGCATGACTAGCGCGATCTCCGCGGATCCCGCCGCGAGAACACAGATGCTTCGCCTGAGCGCGCCTCGCGCTTCCGGTTCCCGAATCGTCCGATCCCTGAGGACGATCGCATGCGCCGTCTACTGTTCCGGAACCGTTTGACCGATGGTCCCTCCCACTTCTGGGCGCATGCTGGGCAGACAAACATGACCTGCATGGAGTGAAACTATCAAAGTTTAATGCGCTCTATCGTTCTCATCGATCAGATTGGAGACGGGTTCTGAGTTGTTAGGCGACCAATGCAGGCAGGATTTGCGTTCTCCAAGCTCGCCGACCGGTTGGCGAGCCTCACTCCCGTAACGGCCGACGATCTCCACCTGCTCGCGGACATGGCAAGCACAATCGCGCATCTCGGTTCGCGTCAGGCCGTTTTGCGGCATGGCGATGATGCCACCCAGTGCTGTCTGCTCCTTCAGGGATACCTGTCGTGGCAGGATGCAGAGAGTGCAGACGGGCAGATCACGTCAATCCATGTTCCCGGAGACATCGCCGATCTACACACGCTTTATCGTCCTCGCGTTGACGGCAACCTGATCGCACTTGGCCCCGCCATCGTCGCTCTCGTGCCACACCGTTTCTTCCACGATTTGTCGGCGCGTTCGCCCGCTATGGCTCGCGCATTGCTGCTGATGCTGCTCACCAGCCACGCCATTCAGCGCAACTGGACAGTGAACCTGGGTAGCCGTGATGCATTGACGCGTGTGGCGCATCTGCTGTGCGAGATCACCACCCGCTTGCAAAGCGTCGGCTTGGCGAGAGATCTCAGGCTGCCATCACCCTTCACCCAATCGGACCTTGCGGCAGCATGCAGCATCTCCCCGGTCCACGCCAACCGCACGATTCAGGAACTGCGACGATGCAACCTCCTGCAATGGCAGGGTAAGACGGTAACGATCACGGACTGGCCGGGCCTCGTACGGCTCGCAAGATTCGATCCGACTTACCTGGGCATTCCGTCCAGCCGCGACGATGCGTCGTCCTCGCGTCTCCGGCCACTTACGGCGGACCTTGCGCTCGCTTGAGCTCCTTGCGGACGACACCCTGGAGACTTGCGGAGCGTGCAATCAGGGCCTCCCGCACCTCTCCAAGGACGCTATCCCAATTGCCTGATGTCCTCTGATGAAACAGCCGCAGGCTCGGATACCAAAGGGAATGGGACTCGGATGACGGCCAGCGCCAATCGCAATCCGCATGCAACAAGACCCACGCGTCACAGCCGAGTGCTCCCGCGAGATGAGCCACCATGGTGTCGACGCAAATGAGCAGATCTAGCCGCTGGAGGAGATGACCGAGAACCGTAATGTCGGGCGTACTGACGTCCTTCGCGCCGATCTCGGCCAGTTCGCGCGTCCGGGCCCCGCGTTGCAGTGAGCAGAGCGTCACGCCGGGAACGGCAAGTTGCCCTAGCAGGGACGGCGGGATGGTCCTTCGCTTGTCCCAGTTGCCAACCTCCCAAACCAGGCCGACGGCAAGACCTTGTGGCAGTGGTAGCTCGATCGCCGACGGCAGCGAAACGTAAGGTGCGCGCATTTCGACCTGCTCCCGCCTCGCCCTTATGGCATGCGGCACCTCCATAATCTCGATATCGACCTCGAAGTCGACGTCAGGTGCACCGTCGTGGAGCGCAAAGGCCCGATCGACGCCGGCCGCTCGCTCAACCAGCGGCCGAAGCTCGCTCTGGCACCAGACCGTGACGCGGCGCGCGACGCCACGAAGCGGCCGCATGAAGCGCAGGAACTGGATGGTGTCGCCGAGCCCGTGGTAACAGCGGACCAGTACATCCTTGCCCCTCAGCTCCTCGCCGCGCCAGATGCGCTGGAGGTGACGAGGCCCGGTATGCTTGGGGGGATACGCAAGCACCGTCAGATCGCGGTCATTGATCGCCCAGGCGCGTTCGAACTCGCCTGCCCGCATCGCCTCGGTCCAGCTGCCCGACACGTGGTGATCCAACTAGCGTCGCACGAATTTGTGAAAGCGGCTCGGCTTACCGTCCTTGGTCTGGTCCTGGTGGAGGAAGGCAATGCCGGCCTCGTCGAACTTGGTGAAGAATTCGTCCCAGCCGATCCGGTCGAGCCCTTCGTCGGGCGGATCGAAATCGATGCGCAGGATGCCGGCGTGTCCGTCCTCCTCGGTAGCCTTGACCGTCGCGGGCTTTCCGCCGCGCTCCTCCGCCCATTTCCGGATCACGTCATGGCTGGTGGTCTGCTGGGCTTCGCTGGTTTGTGATTTGGATGACATGTGACACCTCGATTTCCGACAAAGAGCAAGCGACGGTTAGGTCGTCGCGTCAGACTGTTTCGCCGTGAACGCCGGACGCGAGGATTTGTTCTTTTGTAGGCCGGACTCTCTCAAAGCATCATCTTCTTCATCTTCATCATGGCAGCGTTTCGTTCCCGCCAAACTCCCCGGGATTCTATCCCAGGTTAAGCGCGCGAAATTTTTTCGGCCGAAATCCGACGTGAGGCGGACATAGTGCCGTGAGTTCAGGAACGAACATACGTTCCTCACGTTCGCCGACGTACTTACGTCAACACTGCAAGTCTTCAACACTGCATGCCTCAACGCTGCACGTCTTCCGGAGGGCCTCGATCCATGCATTCTCGTCTTCAGGACAGGCGGCGTGTGCGCGTCGGCATCGTCGGTGTCGGCAATTGTGCGAGCTCCTTCGTTCAGGGGCTCTCCTACTACCGGGACGCCAAATCGAATGAGCCGGTGCCTGGGCTGATGAACGCCGATCTCGGCGGCTACCACATCAGCGACATTCAGGTCGCGTCGGCCTTTGACGTCCATGCCGGCAAGGTCGGACGCGACGTGGCCGAGGCGATCTTCGCAGCGCCGAACAACACCCACCGCTTCTCCGACGTCGCGCCCACCGGCGTCGTGGTCCAACGCGGCCCGGTCATGGACGGCGTCGGCCAATATCTCAAGGATGACGTTCCGATCGCGGATGTCCCGGAAGCGGACGTCTCCGAAGTGCTCGCGACGTCGCGCACGGACGTGCTTGTGTCCTATCTTCCCGTCGGTTCGCAGCGCGCGAGCGAATTTTACGCCGCGCGCGCGATCGAGGCCGGCTGCGGCTACGTTAATTGCATCCCGGTCTTCATTGCCTCGCATCCCGACTGGCGGCGGCGCTTCGAGGACGCAGGCCTGCCGATCGTCGGCGACGACATCAAGAGCCAGGTTGGCGCCACCATTCTGCACCGTGTGCTCGCCAACCTCTTCCGCGAACGCGGCGTGCGGCTGGACAGAACCTACCAGCTCAATGTCGGCGGCAACACCGATTTCAAGAACATGCTCGAGCGCGAGCGGCTGACATCAAAGAAGATCTCCAAAACCCAAGCCGTGACCAGCCAGTTCGACGTGCCCATGGATGCCGACAATATCCATGTCGGCCCGAGCGACCATGTGCCGTGGCTGACCGACCGCAAGCTGGCCTTTATCCGCCTGGAGGGCACGACGTTCGGCGGTGTTCCCTTGAGCGCGGAAGTCAAGCTCGAGGTATGGGACTCCCCGAACTCGGCGGGCGTCGTAATCGACGCGGTCCGCTGCGCCAAGCTTGCCATGGACCGCGGGCAGGCCGGGGCGCTGACGGGCCCTTCGAGCTATTTCATGAAGTCGCCGCCTCAGCAGTTCACGGACGAGGAAGCCGGACGGCGAACCCGCGCCTTCATCGACGACAAGGCGTATACCTGATGGCGAAGATCATTCATCTGATCCGCCACGGGCACCATGCCCTGCTCGGCCGCACGCTCTGTGGGCGGATGAAGGGCGTAGAGCTCGATGATCTCGGCTGCGAGGAAATCGCGCGATGTGCTGATACCTTCACGCCGCCGCCGAGCATGGTTCAGTCGAGCCCGCAGCGGCGCTGCATGCAGTCGGCCTGCATCCTGGCGGCGCACTTCGGCTTGCCGGTCGAGATCGTGCCGGCACTCGACGAGCTCGACTACGGCGAATGGACCGGACTGTCGTTCGAGGCGCTCGCCCGGGACCCCCGATGGTCGCGCTGGAACGAACAACGCGGAACGAACCGCCCGCCGGGCGGCGAAAGCATGCGGTCGCTCCAGAAGCGCGTCGTCGCCCATCTGGAGCAGCTGCGCAATGATCACGGTAGCGGCACCGTCGTCGTCGCCGTCAGCCATGCAGAACCGATCCGCGCGGCGCTGCTGCACTATTCCCGGAAAGAGCTCGACGACTTTCTTTCGATCGAGATCGACCCCGGCAGCGTCAGCACCCTCAGCGTGGACAATCGCGGACTCAGGATCACCGGGATCAATCAGCGGGTGCCAGCGTGAAGATCGTCATTTTCGGCCTGACAATTTCTTCGTCCTGGGGCAACGGCCACGCCACCTTGTGGCGAGGGCTTTGCAAGCATCTCGCGCGAGCCGGCCACAGCGTCGTCTTTTTCGAACGCGACGTGCCCTATTACGCCGGCGCGCGGGATTTGCACGAGCTGCCCGGCGGCCAATTGCGACTGTTCTCGAACTGGGACGACGTGCTTCCTTTGGCGCGCAGCGACATTCGTGATGCCGACGTCGCGATCGTGACCTCCTATTGTCCCGACGCGATCGCCGCCACGGAGCTTGTCCTGTCCGAGGGCCGTGCGGTGCCCGTGTTCTACGACCTCGACACGCCGGTCACGCTGGCGAAGCTCATGGACGGCGAGGCCGTTCCCTATATTGGGCCGCGCGGCCTGCGGGATTTCGCCCTGGTCCTGAGCTTCACCGGCGGTCCACGCATCTGCAACGAATTTCGCGACAGGCTCGGCGCCTGCAATGTCCGCCCGCTCTACGGCCATGTCGATACGGACACCCATCGACCGGTGCCGCCGCAGCCGCATTACCGGGCGGATCTGTCCTATCTCGGCACTTATTCTCAGGATCGCCAGCGCGCGCTCGAGGCTCTGTTCGTCGAACCTGCACGCAGCAGGCAGGATCGGCGATTCCTGATCGGGGGTGCACAATACCCGGAAGATTTTCCCTGGTCGCCAAACATCTACTTCGTGCAGCACTTGCCGCCGTCGGAGCACGCGTCGTTCTTTGCGTCGTCCCGGCTGACACTCAACGTCACGCGGCGCGCCATGGCGGAGATGGGCTGGTGCCCCTCCGGCCGCCTGTTCGAAGCCGCTGCCTGCAAGGCCCCGCTGCTCAGCGACGACTGGCCGGGACTCGATGAATTCTTTGAACCCGGGCAGGAGATCCTGATCGCACGCGATGCGAAGGACACGCTTGCCGCGTTGACGATGGCCGACGCCGAGCTTCAGCACATCGCCGGGCGCGCATATGAACGGACCATGGATCAGCACACATCCGACAAGCGCGCAGCCGAACTGATTTCGCTGCTTGAGCAGACGGCATCCCTTGGCGCACGCCGACAGCAACCCGAGGAGGCCTGATCATGTGGGGCATCGTTCCGGCCGCGGGCCGCGGCAGCCGCATCCAGCCGCTCGCCTTTTCCAAGGAGTTGCTTCCGGTCGGAAGCCAACGGGACGACGGCGTCGACCGTCCGTGCGCCGTCTCCGAATATCTGCTGGAACGGCTGATCCTTGGGGGCGCCGACAAGATCTGCTTCGTGATATCTCCCGGCAAATCGGACATCCTCGAATATTTCGGCGATCATTATGGCAGCGCCCAGCTCGCCTATGTCGTGCAGCCCGATGCGTCGGGGCTGTGCGATGCCGTGTTCCGGGCGGGCACGGTCGTTGGCCACGACGAAGACATCCTGGTCGGACTTCCGGACACGGTCTGGTTCCCCAAGGCGGCCTTGCAGGCATTGCCGGCCGCTGACCTGTCATTTCTGCTGTTTCCGGTTGAGCACCCCGAGTTCTTCGATGCGGTCGTGCTCGACGGCGATCGTGTCACGGAGATCCAGGTCAAGCAGCCGGATGCGGCGTCGAAATGGATATGGGGCGCCTTCAAGATGTCCGGCAACGGATTTCGCGAGCTCCAGTCGCTGTGGACGAAGCGCGAGCGCCGGGATGAATATTTCGGGACGCTCGTCAATGCCTACATCGCGGCCGGCGGCCAGGGTCTCGGCGTCAAGGCTGGCGAATCCTATGTCGACGTCGGCACCATCGACGGCTACCGGACGGCAATGGCGTTGCTCGCGGAAAGCTCCGCCGGGAACGGACGCTCTCGGCTGCTGGCCGGCGGTTCGCCGGAGGCAGCCCGCCCGGCCCACGCAATGAACAATGGAGTGACCGCATGAGCAGAGGCGCCCTCTCCCGCGAGGAAATCCGTCAGCGCGTCGATGCGCTCGGGCCATGGTTTCACAATCTGGACCTGAACGGCGTGCCGACCGCGCCTTCACACTTTCTCGGCGACTATCCCAACGTGAAATGGCGCCGCTTCTCCGGGATCATCCCGGACCGCCTCGAAGGCAAGACCGTGCTCGATATCGGCTGCAATGCCGGTTTCTACGCCATGGAGATGAAGCGACGCGGCGCCGAGCGCGTCCTCGGCCTGGACACTGACGACGAATATCTCGCGCAAGCGCGCTTCGCGGCTGAGGTGAACGGGCTCAGGATCGAATTCCGCAAGATGTCAGCCTACGATGTCGGACAGCTGCGCGAAAAGTTCGATCTCGTGATCTTCATGGGCGTGCTCTATCACCTGCGGCACCCTCTGCTGGCACTCGACCTGATCCACGAGCACGTCGCCGGCGATCTCCTGTTGTTCCAGTCGATGCAGCGCGGCGACAGCCGCGTGGATTCCCTGGACAAGAACTACGACTTCTGGACCACCGATCAGTTCGATTCCCCGGGCTATCCAAAGCTGCACTTCATCGAGAACAAATATGCCGACGACCCCACAAATTGGTGGGTGCCGAACCGCGCCTGCGCCGAAGCCATGCTGCGCAGCGCCGGCTTTGCGATCGCGGCGCATCCGGAAGAGGAAGTCTATCTCTGCAAGCGGGTGGCGAGGCCGCAGGCGGAAGGTCCGGTTTATCCGTCGCGGGAGACCGGCCGATGATCGAAGCGGCCAAGATCTGGAACGAGCCCAACAACAAGTCGCACTGGGACATCCTGATCGATCCGGATTGGACCATGTTCGCGAGCCTGGCGCTCGCTGCCGGAAAGGCGATCCGCAGTGCGCATCCCACACTGCCGCGTGTGCTTGGCGGTATATCGCCGATCGATCCGTCCTTCATCCGCAACATGCAGGCGCGCGGCGTGCTCGATCATGTCGATGCCGTGGCCGTGCACGGCTTTCCGCTGGACTGGAACCTGTGGCAGATCTCGGAATGGCCGGCCAAGCTCGACGAGATCAAGGCCGTCACTTCCCTGCCGGTGTGGGTGAGCGAGGTGGGAGTCTCGTCCTTCGGTGCCGAGGAGGTGCAGGCCTGGGGACTGACCCGAACGGCGGAGTTGTTGATCGGCCGCGTGCCGCGGATTCATTGGTACAGCCTCTACGATCTTCCTTCGAGCTGGGAGGCGACCACGCGGCACAAGGAAGCTGAAGGCTCGTCGTACTATCGGCACTTCCACATGGGGCTGCTGCGCGAGGACGGAACGCCGAAAGCCTCGGCGGACCTTTTCGCCCAATATGCACCCGCGATGGGCCTGTGCCAGTGGTTTCACTTCGAGGACCACCGCCTCGACGACGCCGTGCGCTGGATGCGCCGGCTCGGCGTGCAGCATCTCAGGACCGGCCTGTCCTGGGCCGACAGCTTCCGTCCCAACGCGCTCGCCTGGTTCGATCGGCAGATGGACGCGCTGGCCGAGTTTCAGGTCACCGTGACCTTCTGCTTCACCCCGGAACATCGCGGTATCGAACCTCATCACACCAGCCCGCCCCTCGACGTCAACGAGTTCGCGGATTTCTGCGCACAGATGGTCGAACGCTATTGCGCGAAAACCGGACTCGCGCCGTCCGTAGCGTCTTCCCGCCCAGCCATCTCGGAGCCGACATGCGTGCCCTGATCCTGGTGATGGACTCCGTCGGGATCGGCGCCGCCCCCGATGCCATCAATTACGGCGACGAGGGTGCCGATACCGTCGGCCACATTGCTGACATGTGCATGGCCGGCACTGCCGACGGACCAGGCCGGGAGGGGCCGCTTCGGCTTCCCAATCTGGTTGCGCTCGGACTTGGCGAGGCTTGCCGTCTCGCCACCGGACGCGTGCCGCCGGGGCTCGATGGCCGTCCTGAGCACGCGCGATTTGGCTGCGCGAGCGAGATCTCCAAAGGCAAGGACACGCCATCCGGCCATTGGGAGATCGCCGGCGTGCCGGTGCCGTTCGACTGGGGCTATTTTCCAAGAACCAAGCCGTGCTTTCCGCGCGACCTGGTGGAGCGCCTGTGCGAACAGGCTCGATTGCCCGGCATTCTCGGGAACTGTCACGCCTCCGGCACCGAGATCATCGCCGAATTCGGCGAGCGTCACATCAGGACGGGCGAACCGATCTGCTATACATCGGCCGACAGCGTGTTTCAGGTCGCAGCGCACGAGCAGACGTTCGGACTCGAACGCCTCTATGAGGTCTGCCGCATTGCCCGCCGACTGATCGATCCCCTCAACATCGGGCGCGTCATCGCACGTCCCTTCATCGGCACGTCGGCAGGTGACTTCAAGCGGACAGCCCACAGAAAGGACTTTTCCGTCCCCCCTCCCGAGCGGACGATCCTCGATCTTGCCGAAAGCGCAGGCCGTGACATCGTCACGATCGGCAAGATCGACGACATCTTCGCCCATCGCGCGACCGGGAGGAACCTGCGCGGCGACGGCAACCAGGCGCTGTTCGACGCCACCCTCGATGGGTTGGCCTCTCTCGCGGAGGGCGGGATGTTGTTCGCCAATTTTATCGATTTCGACACGCTGTACGGCCATCGCCGAGATGTCGGGGGCTATGCAGCGGCACTCGAAACCTTCGATGCGCGCGTTCCGGATCTGCTGAACCGCCTGCGCGAGGATGATTTCCTGATCATCACGGCCGATCATGGTTGCGACCCGACCTGGAGCGGTACCGATCACACCCGGGAACAAGTGCCGATTTTGGCGTGGAGCGCGCGGTCAACTTCTCCGATCGGCAAGCGCGCAGGATTTGCGGACATCGGCGCGACGGTTGCGAGCCATCTCGAACTGCAGGCGCCGGGTCACGGCGTACATTTCTAGCCCGCTGCACCCGGCAGATTCACCTGGGTTATTGATCCAGGTTAGAGAAATATTCGTTTGTAGGTTTCGCAGGAACGAACATTCCTTGCATCGCTTCTACTCCCAAATGTGACTGGCGCGCCGGTCGCCCGACCAGAACAGCAGCGCGCTTTCATTCTCATCACGGATTGATCCCGCAGGATCGATCTCACGGCGGCACGGAGCGGTGAATGACGCGAGTATTGATCACTGGAGGTGCGGGATTCATCGGGTCGCATACAGCCGACGCGCTGCTGGCGGCCGGCTATGAAGTCCGCCTGCTCGACAATCTCTCGCCGCAAGTCCACGGAGGCAACCGCCAGCGCCCCGCTTACCTTGCCAAAGACGCGGAGCTCATCGTCGGTGACGTCACCGACGCCCTCGCGGTCGATCATGCGTTGCGCGGCACCGACATGGTGCTGCATCTCGCATCAGCAGTCGGCGTCGGCCAGAGCATGTACGACATCGAACCCTATGTCAGAACCAACGAGCTCGGTACCGCCGTGCTGTTGCAGGCACTATCCAAGCGCCCGGTCGCGCGGCTCGTGGTGGCCTCGTCCATGAGCATTTACGGCGAGGGCCTTTACCGGAGCGCCGATCAAAGTGTGGTCGCCTGCGAGGAGCGCGCGGTCGAGCAGCTTCGCCGCGGCGATTGGGAGCTGCACGATGCAGCCGGCAACCCGCTCGATCCCGTTCCCACGCCGGAGACAAAGCAGCCTTCGCTGAGCTCGATCTACGCGCTCAACAAATATGCGCAGGAGCGCATGTGCCTGATCACGGGCAAGGCTTATGGCATCCCGACGGTGGCGCTACGCTTCTTCAATGCGTTCGGACCGCGTCAGGCCCTGTCCAATCCGTACACCGGCGTGCTGGCCATCTTTGCCGCCCGGCTGCTCAACGGCCGCCCTCCCCTCGTCTTCGAGGACGGCCGGCAACGCCGCGATTTCGTCCATGTCCATGACGTCGCCCGCGCCTGCCGGATGGCGCTGGAGGCGGAGCACGCGCAGGACGTCTTCAACGTCGGCTCCGGCCAGAGTCGCACCATTCTGTCGGTCGCGGAGGATCTGGCCGAAGTCATGGGGCGCCGCGACATTGCCCCCGAGCTGACGCGGAAATATCGCGCCGGAGATATCCGGCACTGCTTCGCCGACATGGGAAAATCCCGCGACGTGCTCGGCTTCGAGCCTCGCGTCGCATTCAAGGATGGGCTCGAAGAGCTGGCGGAATATCTCGCCGACCAGATCGCTGACGATCAGGCCGAGCGAGCCACCAAGGAGCTGCAGCAACGAGGATTGGTCGCGTGATGAGTGAACGAGACAACAGACCCGTCCTGATCACCGGCGGCTGCGGGTTTATCGGCTGCAACCTCGCCGACCGGCTCGCGGAGCGCGGCGAGCCGGTACTGATCCTGGACAATCTCGCCCGCGCCGGCGTGCGAGAGAACGCGCAATGGCTGAAGTCCCGGCATGGCGACCGGGTCACAATCACCGTGGCCGACATTCGCGAGCCGATCCCGGTGATCGACGCCGTACGCGAAGCCCGCGCCGTGCTGCACTTGGCCGCCCAGGTCGCCGTCACTGATAGCGTGAGCGATCCGGCCACCGATTTCGAGATCAACGCGCGGGGCACATTGAACGTACTCGAAGCCGTGCGCCTCCACAACAACGCCGCGCCGATCGTGTTCGCCTCGACCAACAAGGTCTACGGACGCCTGATCGACGATGGCGACATCGCGCTCACCGGCCGCCGCTACACGCCGAAAACCGGCCTGCTCGGCGCTGGCATCTCGGAAAATGCGCCGCTCGACTTCTACAGCCCCTATGGATGCTCCAAGGGAACGGCGGATCAATACGTCCATGATTATGCGCGGGTCTACGGCCTCCAGACCGTGGTGATGCGCATGAGCTGCATCTATGGGCCCCGTCAATTCGGCACGGAGGATCAGGGCTGGATCGCGCATTTCCTGCTGAGCGCCATCCGCAGCAAAGAGCTGACGATCTATGGCGACGGCCATCAGGTCCGCGATGCGCTTCACGTCTCCGACGCGGCCTCGGCCTGGCTCGCCGTGCTCGATGGCATCGCACTGGCCCGTGGACGCGTCTTCAATCTCGGCGGCGGTCCGGCCAACGCAATCAGTCTGCTGGAATTGGTCGACCGCATCACCGATCTGACCGGCCGCAAGGTGGCCTATCGCTTTGCCGATTGGAGGCCCGGGGATCAGCCCTGGTACGTCACCGACACGCGCGCACTCTCCAACGCGCTCGGCTGGGCCCCTCAGGTTTCGTTCGCAGACGGTCTCCGATCCCTGCACACCTGGCTGGACGGCCGGTTCGGATCGTCACAAGGCAATCGCGAGGCGCTGGCATGACGCGTGTTGCCCTCATCAACCCAAACTGGGATTTTGGCGGCAGCATCTATTTCGGCTGCCGATCCCCTCACCTTCCGCTCGAACTCGGGATCTCTGAGCATTATTTGAAGGCGGCCGGGCACAAGACGCTGCTGCTCGACGCCCACATGTTCGATCTTTCCCTCGCCGATATCGAAGCCGAGCTGCGCGCGTTCGGCCCCGACCAGATCGTCATCACGACGGCACCGACCTATCTGTTCTGGCGCTGTGCCCCTCCCGAGCTCCGCGTTCCGCAGGAGCTTGCGAGGGCAGTGCGCGACTTGGCTCCGATCCTCATCGCGGTGGGCCCCCATGGCTCGACCGTGCCAAAAGCGGCGCTTCGAAAGCTCGGCACCGACATCGTCGTGATGGGCGAGTGCGAGGCTTCCTTGTTGCGTCTTGCCAATGGTGAGCGGGACTTTCCGGGCCTGTGCTTCGTCGATGGCGCATCGCTTCGTGTCAATGGCGGCCCGCAGGCGGTCTCATTCAAGGATCAGCCGCCGCTCGATTGGCCGGAGGAGATGATCCTCCGGCACCACCATCACCATCACCGCTTCGAAGCCGAGCCGCTGGCGCCGGGCGCCGAGGTCGAGGCGTCCAGGGGGTGTCCGTACAACTGCACGTTCTGCGCCAAGGAGAACTTCCGCAACGCTTACCGCAAGCGGCCTGCCTCCATCGTTCTCGAAGAGATCGACGGCCTGCGTCATCAGGGCATCGAATACGTCTATTTCATCGACGAGATTTTCCTTCCGAACGCGGAACTGTTGGAAGGGCTGACCACACGCGGGCTGAAGTTCGGAGTGCAGACCCGCATCGACCTTTGGAAGCCGGATATGCTCGCGCTGCTCGGCCGCGCCGGCTGCGTCTCGATCGAAGCCGGCATCGAAAGCCTCACGGTCGAGGGCCGCGCCGCGCTCGCCAAGAACTGCAAGATGACGACCGACCAGCTTGCCGAACGGCTGGTCGAAGCGCGCCGTCACGTCCCCTTCGTGCAAGCCAATTTGATCGAAGTCCCCGAGGACGACGACCCCATCGTGCAGCGCTGGCGCCGCACCATGCAGGATGCCGGCATCTGGGCCAACGATCCGGTCCCGCTGTATCCCTATCCCGGCTCGCCGGATTATCGAAAGCTGTGGGGCGAGCCCGATGATTCCGCTTGGGAGCGCGCACACCGGCACTATCTCGCGATGTTCGACCAGTTCAGCGATGTGCAGAACGATCGCCCGGTCCCGCTCGAGGCTCTCGAACTGCAGGTGGCGTCATGAGCCGCAGCTCGCAGCTCACGATCCTGATAACGACTGACACCGTCGGAGGCGTCTGGACCTATTCGTCATCTCTCGCTTCCTCCCTTGCTGCGAAGGGCGCCGACGTCACCTTGGTGACGATGGGTCCGCGCGCGCGGGCCGGCCAGCTTGCGATGCTCCGTGGCTCGCGGGTCCGCCTGATCGAAACGGACCTTGCACTCGAATGGCAGGACCCGGAAGGACAAGATCTGTCCCAGGCCAGGCGCGTCCTTGCGAAGCTCGAAGCCAGTATCGGGCCCGACGTCGTTCACCTCAATAGTTTTCGCGAGGCGACCTTCGCCTGGCGCGCTCCGGTGGTGGTCGTCGCGCATTCCTGCGTCAATTCCTGGGGGCTCGCTTGCCACGATACGAACTGGCTCGGTGAACCGAAATGGCGCGGCTACACCGAACGGGTGACGGCCGCACTCGACACGGCACAGGCCTGGGTTTGTCCCAGCCAGTCCTTCCACGATGACATTGCGGAAATCTATCGGCCTCGCTCGCGCGGCATCGTGATCTGGAATGGAATTGGCCCTCAGGGCCTCGCGGGGCGGAAGCAAGACGTGATCTTTGCGGCGGGCCGGCTCTGGGACCGCGCCAAGAACATCGAGGTCCTGGCGGCCGCGGCACCTGGGCTGGACTGGCCCATTCAGGTCGCCGGGCCGGCGGACGAGTGCCCTTCGGCTTCCGTCACCTGGCTCGGGCAGTTGTCTCACGAAGCCATGCGCGCGCACTTGCAGCACGCTGCCATCTTCGCCAGCCCCGCGCTCTATGAGCCGTTCGGCCTCTCCGTTCTGGAAGCCGCGGCGGCGGGATGCGCTCTCGTCCTATCCGACATTCCCACTTTCAGGGAATTGTGGAGCGGGGCCGCGCTGTTCGTCGATCCCACCGACAGCAAGGCGCTGCATCAAGCACTCGCAGGTCTGTGCACCGACGACGGCGAGCGGGTACGGCTGCAACGTGCCGCCTTTGAGCATTCCCTGACCTACTCGCTGGGCCGAACCACGAGCGCCTATCTCAGCCTCTACGAGGAGCTGCTTGCGGTCCATCACGCGCCCGCCCCCATGGAGGTACGCGCATGAAATGCGTTCTGTTCTACCACGCGTTCACCTCCTGCTGGAACAATGGCAATGCCCATTTCCTGCGTGGCTACGCCCGCGAACTTCACGCGCTCGGTCACGAGGTTGTCGTGTTCGAGCCAATCGACGGCTGGAGCCGATTGAATGCGATCAAAGAGGGCGGCAGTCAGACGATGGAGGATATTCCAGCGCTGTTTCCCGGAATCGGCATCCGCCGTTACGACGCTTCCCTTGATCTCGATGAAGCCTTGCACGGCGCCGATCTCGTCGTCGTCCACGAATGGAATTCGCCTGATCTGATCGCGGACATCGGATCGAGACGGGCTCACGGCGCTCCGTTCACGCTGCTGTTCCACGATACCCATCATCGCGCCGTCAGCGCACCGGACGAACTTGCGCAGTTCGACCTCGACGGATTCGACGGTGTGCTCGCCTTCGGCGAGGTGCTTCGCCAAATCTATCTGAAGCTCGGCTGGGCCGACCGGGCCTTCACCTGGCACGAGGCGGCCGACATCGCCCTGTATCATCCGCTGTCGCATATCGAGCGCACCGACGATGTTGTCTGGATCGGCAATTGGGGCGACGGCGAACGCAGTGCCGAGCTCAACGAATTTCTGGTCGAACCCGTGGCCGAGCTGAAGCTGCGCGCGGGGGTCTATGGCGTCCGCTATTCGGACGCGGCGCTTGCGACCATTCAGGCGGCAGGCATTCGATATGGCGGCTGGCTGCCCGCACACTGGGCTCCCATTGCTTTCGCCGGCGCACGCGCGACTGTTCACGTTCCCCGCGGCCCCTATGTCCGCTTGCTCCCGGGCATTCCGACCATTCGCGTCTTCGAAGCGATGGCGTGCGGCATTCCGCTGGTCTCGGCCCCCTGGTCAGATGCGGAAGGCCTGTTCCCGGAAGGTGCCTATCTCAGCGCTTCCGACGGCACCGAAATGAAGCGGGCGCTTCGTGCGCTGCTCGATGACCGAGAGTTATGGTCCGCCACGGTGGAGACCGGGCTCCGCACGATCAAGGAGCGTCACACCTGCCGTCATCGGGCGGAGCAGCTTGTCGGCATCGCGCAGGAGCTCCGGGCCACAGGCCACTCCACACAGCCCCTGCGATACATCGGAGCCTCCGCATGAAGATCTGCTTCTTCGGATCCAGCCTCGTCTCATCCTACTGGAACGGTGCCGCCACCTATTACCGCGGCATGCTGAAGGAGATTGCGGCCCTCGGCCACGACGTCACATTCTTCGAGCCCGATGCCTTCGAGCGCCAGGCTCATCGCGACATCGACGATCCGGACTGGGCGAAGGTCGTGGTCTACGCCGCAACGCCCGACGGCTGGCGAAGCTCGCTTGAGGAAGCCGCCCGCTCGGCCGACATGCTGGTCAAGGCCAGCGGCGTCGGCGTCTTCGATCAGGAGCTGGAGAACGCGGTCGCCGAAATTCCATCGAATGCAATGCGCATCTACTGGGACGTCGACGCCCCCGCGACGCTGGAGTCGGTGGCGGACAATCCAGACCATCATCTGCGCCATGCGATCCGGTCCTACGACATGGTTTTGACCTATGGCGGCGGCGATGCTGTCGTATCCGCTTATCGCGGCATCGGCGCGCGAGACTGCGTGCCGGTCTACAATGCGCTCGACCCCGCCACGCACTTTCCGGCGCCGCCCAATGCGCGCTTCACGTGCGATCTGAGCTTACTGGCAAACCGCCTCCCTGATCGCGAGCAGCGCGTCGAGCGGTTCTTTCTCGACGTCGCACGCCAACTGCCTGACAAGACGTTCGTGCTCGGTGGATCGGGGTGGGACTCCAAAGACACGCCAGCCAATCTGCACAAGGTCGGGCATGTCGGGACCGGCGACCACAACGCGTTTTTCGGCTCCGGTCTGGCTACGCTGAACGTCAATCGCGACAGCATGGCGCGCTACGGCTTCTCGCCGCCAACACGCGTGTTCGAAGCCATTGGTGCTGGCGCCTGCCTGATCACCGACGAGTGGGACGGCATCGATCATTTTCTCGAGCCAGATCGCGAGGTGCTGGTGGCCGCGAGCGGGGCGGAGGTCGCGGAGCATCTTGCCGCACTGCGCCCCAACCGAGCTCAGGCGATCGCAGCGCGCGCTCGTGCGCGCATTCTGAGCCATCACACCTACCGGCAGCGCGCGCGCCAGTTCAACGATCTCTTTGCCGCAAGCAGTTCGCGAATCGAGGCAGCAGAATGAAGCTCACCATCGTCGTCGTCGGTCTTTCGGTTACTTCGTCCTGGGGCAATGGCCATGCCACGACCTATCGCGCCCTGATCGAAGCCCTGGCACGACGAGGTCACCAGGTCACGTTTCTGGAACGCGACGTCCCGTGGTATCGCGAGCATCGTGATCTTGCCAAACCTTCCGCTTGGACTGTCGAGCTTTACCAATCCTTGAAGGACATCCCGCAGCGTTTCGGAAAAATGATCCGCGATGCCGATCTGGTGGTCATCGGCTCCTACGTGCCCGACGGCATCGCGATCTCCGAATGGATCACGACCCATGCCCGGGGGATTACCGCCTTCTACGACATCGACACACCGGTCACGCTTGCCAAGCTCGAACAGGGCCTGGACTACCTTTCCGCGGCGATGATCCCGCGCTTCGACCTTTATTTGTCCTTTGCCGGCGGCCCGGTGCCCGGCATGATCGAGGAGAACTATGGCAGTCCGCTGGCTCGGGTGCTGTATTGCAGTGCCGACACCGACATCTACGCGCCGCAACACGCGGAGAAGAAATGGGCACTGGGCTATCTCGGAACCTACAGCGAGGACCGGCAACCGGTTCTGGAGCAGTTGCTGCTCGCCCCTGCTCGCACTCTGTCACGCGAGCAATTCGTCGTCGCCGGGGCGCAATATCCTGATGAGGTGGTCTGGCCCGCCAATGTCGCCCGGATCGAGCACCTTACACCCAAACATCATCCGGACTTTTACGCAGGGCAACGCTTTACGCTGAACGCCACCCGCGCCGACATGCGCGCGCTCGGCTTCTCGCCCAGCGTTCGGCTGTTCGAAGCGGCCGCGTGCGGCACGCCCGTCATCTCGGACCGGTGGCCTGGAATCGAGACCGTCTTCGAGCCTTCCCGGGAAATCCTGCTCGCATCGAGCCCTCGCGACGTCGTGGAGATCCTGCGCGACATGCCCGAGGAGCAAAGGCGCACGATCGCGGAAAACGCGCGGCGCCGCGTTCTGGCCGACCACACCTCCGACCATCGCGCCCGGCAAGTGGAGACCTACTACGCCGAGGCATCGGTACGTCGCCGCTGGAAAGCCCCGCAACTTCCCGCCTCGCGTCCCATGCAGGTCGCTCAAATCTGAAAGGCAGCACAATGACAGTTCAGACCCGCATCAACGCGTCCCGCCGCTCCCCCACCGTTCTGGTGGCCGGCGGCGCCGGCTTCATCGGATCCCACCTTTGCGACGCGCTTTTGCAGCGCGGCCACACCGTGATCTGCCTCGACAACCTGTTTACGGGAACGACCGACAACATCCGGCCGCTGCTCAATCACCCGAATTTTCGCTTCATCGAACACGACGTGCGCGATCCCGTCGAGATCGAGGGCGAGATCGACCGGATCTACAGCCTCGCCTGCCCGGCGTCGCCCCGTCATTATCAGAAAGATCCGGTCGGCACGATGAAGACGTGCGTGCTCGGCACCATCAACATGTTGGAGCTCGCGCAGCGGAAAGGCGCCCGGGTGCTGCAGGCATCGACCAGCGAGGTCTACGGCGATCCGGAGGTCCATCCCCAGCCGGAAACCTATCTCGGCAACGTCAATCCGATCGGGCCGCGGGCCTGCTACGACGAGGGCAAGCGGGCCGCGGAAACGCTGATGTTCGATTACCATCGGATGTACGGCGTCGAAATCAAGGTCGCGCGCATCTTCAACACCTACGGACCCCGGATGCTGGAGAACGACGGGCGCGTGGTCTCCAACTTCATCGTGCAGGCCTTGCGCGGAGAGCCGATCACGATCTATGGAGGTGGCACGCAGACCAGGAGCTTCTGCTTCGTCGACGATCTCGTGCGCGGCCTCCAGCTGCTCATGGAGAGTCCATCGTCGGTCACCGGACCCTGCAACTTGGGTAATCCGCACGAGGTTACCATCGAGGCGATCGCGCGCGACGTGCTGGCGTATACGGAATCAGCCTCCCCGCTCCGGTTCGAGGAGCTGCCGAAAGACGATCCGAAGCGCCGCAAGCCCGTCATCGACAAGGCCGTGAAGGCGCTGGGGTGGCGGCCGCGCGTGGCGCTCAAGGATGGCCTTCGGGCGACGATCGCCTATTTCGCCATGCGGATGGCCGGGGAAGCGCCGGCACTCGTTCCGGCTGTTGCACCGCGCAGGGGCGGACGTACCGGGGCGCGCGGACAGCTGACGATCGCCGATCGGCAGTAAACGGCAGAAAGAGCCCACGAACCCGCGTGAGCTCTCAGGCCCGCGAAGCAGCCGCGCCACGGGCCGGCTTGCAGAAGTTCTCGAGATGGTACTGGTATTCGGAGATCGCGCGATTGGCCATCCGGATCCGGTTTTCCCGGCCTTCCTCGACCATCATGGTGATGCGCTGGGCCAGAAATACGCACGCGTCGAACTCATCGTGGATCGCCCCGCTGCGGGCGAGAAAGTCCCATGCGATCTCATAGGCCTGTTCGGCAGCAGGACTGCGGTAGTCGCTGAAAATGATGTGCGCCATGACACCAAAACGCGGAGAGATGGTTTGAGAAGGCAGGCGGACCCAGCGGCCGAAGCCGCCGGTCTCGCCGTGGTGGCGTGACGTACGATCAGGCTGCCTGGCGCTGATGCGCCAGATATTCCATTGTCACCTTCTCGACGTTTGAGTCGATCCAGGCGGCCATGCGCTGCTCCTCCTTCAGCGATGTCTCGAGCGGCTCCTTGGCCTCCGCGAACCCAGCGGCGCCACAGAGGGCGAGCAGAGACTTGTAGGCCGCGATCTCGAAATTCTCGAAGGCATTGTTGGCGAACGTGTTCTTCAGGATCTCGTCGCCGGCAACCGAGTGTGCCATGGCTTGCATGTTCGCCATCATGGATTGCGTCGTATCCTTGAGGCTGGAGGTACTCTCCCCGCAGGCTTCCAGGCATCTCTCCAGCCGCTTCAGCTGCTCGTTGGTCTCCTGAAGGTGGGCGGCGACCTTGGCTTTGACCTCGGGATATTCGTCCAGTCGTTCCGACTGACGTTCCATCAACTCTCGCGCTTGCACTTCCATCGCATGCGCATTGCGTAATCCAACCACGAATGTATCGCGGGCTGCGTTCGTCATCTCATGTTCTCCATTTCACGGGCCATGTTGCCGCCAACCGCAGTTTCGGTGGATCGTTCCTAGGGATGATGAGTGACGCGAACGCTGGGTTCCGGCCGCCGGACCCGAGGCTAACCTGCGATAACAGAACACAAATCGCCCTAAAGCCGCAGGAACGCTGCATGCGAATGACTGTTCTCGGCAACGTGTGGTCGCATCGGCAAACGGCCGCAGCGCTCAGGGAAAAGAATGACAAACAGTTCTCCGCACGCCAGCAACCCAGGCCCTTCGCTTGGCAGGCCCGGATTTGGCCGGCCGGGCGAGGGACGGCCGGACAACACGTCCGATCCGTTCTTCACGAGCATCCGCGACGATCTTGCAGACAAGGGCTTCTTCACGGCGACCGCGGAGGAGCTGATCACCTGGGCCCGAACCGGATCGTTGATGTGGATGACGTTCGGGCTCGCCTGCTGCGCGGTCGAGATGATGCAGATGTCGATGCCGCGCTATGACGCCGAACGCTTCGGCTTCGCCCCGCGCGCATCGCCACGCCAATCCGACGTGATCATCGTCGCCGGCACGCTCACCAACAAGATGGCGCCGGCGTTTCGCAAGATTTACGACCAGATGCCCGAGCCGCGCTACGTAATCTCGATGGGGTCGTGCGCCAACGGCGGTGGTTACTACCACTATTCGTATTCGGTCGTGCGCGGCTGCGATCGCGTCGTGCCTGTCGACATCTACGTGCCCGGCTGCCCGCCGACCGCGGAAGCGCTGCTGTACGGCGTGATGCTGCTTCAGAAGAAGATCCGGCGCATGGGCACGATCGAGCGCTAGTGAGCTGACCAACCGGACCCGAATGAACATGACGCAGATATCGCTTCCCTCTTCCGCCGACGCGGAGCACCCGCAATCCGACCTCGACCGCAATGACAATACGCGACAGATCGTCGCTGACGTCGCCTATCGTCAGCTTGCGATCGTCAACGTCATCTTCGTCGGTTTCGAGAACGCCGGTGACGGCAATTGGGTGCTGGTGGACGCCGGCATTCCCGGATCGGCTGGCGCCATCCGCTCCGCCGCGAAAGCTAGATTTGGAGGAAACGGCCGGCCCGCCTGCATCATCATGACGCATGGGCATTTCGATCACGTCGGTGCGCTCGAAACGCTGGCGAGTGAATGGGAGGTGCCGGTTTATGCCCATGCGGCCGAGCATCCCTATCTTGATGGAAGCCAATCCTATCCGTCGGCCGATCCCAGCGTCGGTGGCGGGCTGCTCGCTCGGCTCTCTCCGCTATTTCCGACAAAGCCGGTGAACGTCGCATCGCGCCTCTATGATCTGCCCTTTGATCACAGTGTGCCCTTCATGCCGGAATGGCAGTGGATCCATACGCCTGGCCATACCCCCGGGCATATCTCGCTCTGGCGCGAACGCGATCGCGTGCTGATCGCCGGCGACGCCTTCATCACGACGCGCCAGGAATCCGTTTACGCGGCGGTGACGCAAACGCCGGAGATGCACGGGCCCCCGATGTATTTCACCCCCGATTGGGAAAGCGCCGAGAGATCGGTGCGCGCACTTGCCGCGCTCGCTCCGGAGATCGTCGTCACCGGGCACGGCGCGGCCATGCAGGGGCCGCATATGCGCGTGGCTCTCGATGCTCTCGCCCAACGATTCGACGAAGTTGCCGTGCCTTCGCAATACCGACGCGGAGTCGTCGATGACAGAGCTTGATCAGGCTGCACGGCTAGGAACGGTCAATGCTTCACATGATTGGTCCGACATCGAAACCTCAAGGAGAAGAAAGATGCGTAAGACGATCCTGACGATCTTCATGGCCACGATGCTTGCAGGCGCTTCAGTCGGCGCAGCGTTCGCGCAAGGTGCTGGCGGCGGCGCTGGGGGTGGCGCAGGCGGCGCCGGCGGTGGCGCTGGTGGCGGCGCTGGCGCGGGCGCTGGTGCCGGCGGCGCAGGCGGCGGTGCTGGAGCTGGCGCTGGCGGTGCGGGAGCCGGCTCAGGCGGAGCCGGCGGCTCCGGTGGCGGCGGCATCACCCATGTCGAACGGGGCGGACAAGGTGCCTCCAGTCCTTCCGGCATGCGCAACGAGACGACCCCACCGTCCAACGGCACCATGCCGCGCCGCTAACGGCTCGCGGTTCGCAATTTTCTTAAAGCGCGCTCCTTGCTGTTGCGCGCATGAGAGCGGCTCCGGCGAGATCCTCTCCTCGCCGGGGCCGCATCGCGTTCACGTCGCAATTTAAAGGTTTTCAAAGCAGTCGCTAGAAACTTCATAGGAACGCAACCCGGCAGCACTCATTGCGCAATAGCGTGAACATAAAAGGAGCTGCGCATGTACTACTTCGACAAACGACTGCAATATCCGGTCAGGGTCGAGAAGCCCGATCCGATCTTCGCCCGCCAACTGCAGCAAGCCATCGGCGGCGTCGAAGGCGAGATCCGCGTCTGCCTTCAATATTTCTTCCAGGCCTGGGGCGCGCGGGGGCCGGCCAAATATCGCGACGTCCTGCTCAATACCGCGACCGAAGAGATCAGCCACATCGAGATGCTCGCGACCGCGGTCGCATTGAACCTGGAGAATGCGCCGGCAACGATGCAGGAGACCAGCCTGCAAGCCAACCCGGTCGTCGGCGCGGTGATGAACGGCGGCGAACGGCCGCGGCATGTGATCGAGGGCATGCTGCACCGGCATCTGCTCTCGACCGGCATGGCTGCCTTCCCTGCCAATTGCGACGGCGTCCCCTTCGATTGTTCGCATGTCTATGCCAGCGGAAATCTGGCCGCCGACATGTATTGCAACGTCGCGGCCGAATCCACCGGCCGGACCCTCGCCGTGCGTCTCTTCAACTCCACGAGCGATCCCGGCATGCAGGACATGCTGAGCTATCTGATTGCGCGCGATACCATGCATCAACAGCAATGGCTCGCGGTGATCGAGGAGATGGGCGCGGACGCCGCCCTGCCGATTCCGAACAGCTTCGACCGCAGCAAGGAGGCGACCGAGTTCAGTTACATGTTCATGGGCACCGAACGCAACGCGGCGCCGCTGCAGCCGGGGCGCTACTGCGAAGGCCCTTCGCTCGACGGCCAGGGGTCGTTCAGCTTCCGCGCCGGGTTCGAGCCTTTGGGCGAGGAGCCTGTGCTTGGACCGGCCCGGCCCGATAGCGGCGCACAGGTCGAGCAAATGAACGAGCCGCCGGTGACGAACGCGCTGGCCTGATTCTCGTGCAACGGCCGGGGTCGTCCGATGAAAGGGGCGGCCCTGGCCGACGTCTAGCGACGCCGGGCCACCAGAACGCCCAACAGAAACGCCGCAAAGACCGCTTGCAGCGGCGCTGCTCTGGTTATATTCCGCAGTTCGTCGGCCAATTGCGCCGAGGGCGCTTGGGAAGGCGTATCAAGTCCTGTTCTTGTATCGCCGTGCGGCGCGTGCGAGCCGTTCTGCGCGGTGATCTGATCGTCCACAAGGCCCGACGCTTCGGTCATCGCGGAGCTTTCCCTGATATCCATCCTGATCCTCCAATGCGGTTTTCCTGTCAGCGATCGACCTCGCCGAAGACAATATCCAGCGACCCGAGGATCGCCGAAACGTCTGCCAGCAAATGCCCTTTGCATAGAAAGTCCATCGCTTGCAGGTGGGCGAAGCCCGGCGACCTGATCTTGCACTTGTAGGGACGGTTCGTCCCGTCCGAGATGAGGAACACACCGAACTCTCCCTTCGGAGCCTCCACGGCGACATAGACCTCGCCGGCGGGAACGTGGAAGCCCTCGGTGTATAGCTTGAAGTGGTGAATCAGCGCCTCCATGGAACGCTTCATCTCGCCACGTCGCGGCGGCGCGACCTTGTTGTCCTGCACGAGCACCGGGCCCTGCCCGTCGGCAGACTTCAGCTTCTCGATGCACTGCTTCATGATGCGCACCGATTGCCGCATCTCTTCCATGCGAATGAGATAGCGGTCGTAGCAGTCGCCGTTTCGTCCGACGGGAATGTCGAAGTCCATCTCGGCATAGCAGTCGTAGGGCTGTGCCTTTCGCAAGTCCCAGGCCGCGCCCGATCCCCGCACCATCACGCCGGAGAAGCCCCACGCCCATGCCTGATCGAGTGTCACCCGGCCTATATCAACGTTTCGTGCCTTGAAGATGCGGTTGAGCGAGAGCAGCCGATCCAGGTCGTCGACGACGCGCAGGAACGGATCGCACCAGGCCTCGATATCGTCGATCAGTTTCGGTGGAAGGTCCTGGTGCACGCCGCCGGGACGATAATAGTTGGCATGCATCCGACTGCCGGACGCACGCTCGTAGAACACCATGAGCTTCTCGCGTTCCTCGAAGCCCCAAAGAGGTGGCGTCAAGGCCCCGACGTCCATCGCCTGCGTCGTGACGTTCAGAAGATGAGACAGGATGCGGCTGATCTCGTGATAGAGCACCCTGATCAGCTGCCCTCGCCGCGGAACTTCAAGCCCGATCAGTTTCTCGATCGCTAGGCAAAACGCGTGCTCCTGCGTCAGGGGAGCGACATAGTCGAGCCGGTCGAAATAAGGGATCGCCTGAAGATAGGTCTTGGCCTCGATCAGCTTTTCGGTGCCCCGATGCAAAAGACCAATATGCGGATCGACGCGTGCGACGATTTCGCCATCCAGTTCGAGCACGAGCCTCAGCACGCCATGGGCGGCGGGGTGCTGGGGGCCGAAGTTGATGGTGAAATTTCTAAGGCTGGGGGATTGGTCAGGCATACGACTTCCGATCGAGGACATCCGTCACCTTAGTCGCGATCGACATCGAACGGCTTCACACAGGTTAACGATTTGCGCCGAACCGGAGAAAAGGAGCCGTGACCGTTGCGCTTTGGAACACCGCTTCACGAGCGACGTTCACTGTTGAAATTGGAGATTTTCATGAAACATCGATTGCTCCTGGCTGCGGCCTCACTCGCGCTCATGGCGGGCATCGGCTCCCCAACGGCGGCCGTCGCACAAGACCGCTACTGCCTTCAGGGCCGCGTTTGGGGCTATCCGGGCAACTGCCAGTTCGCCAGTTACGCTCAATGTATGGCGACTGCATCGGGAACGAACGCCTATTGCGGCGTCAATCCGCGCTATGCCTATGCACGGCGATATAGGGGATATCGGTGACCGGCCCAGGTTGCGGCTGATAACCGAGCTCCTTTCTGACCGATCCTGCCGCTAAGCCGAGCGACCCCATGGCAACAGAGCAACCGCTCACGGCCGTCGTGTTCGCTGGCGGTCTCGGTCTTGGCGCGTACCACGGCGGCGCATTCGAGGCCCTCACTTCTTTCTCGCCGCATATCGACTGGGTCACCGGCTCGTCCGCGGGCGCGATCACGGCCGCATTGATCGCCGGATCTCCAATCGCCGACCGCCTCTCGAGTTTGCGCAGCTACTGGCATGCTTCCGCAGCGCCCGCCGCCACAAAGGGCGCCAGCCGCCATCTGTCCGCCTGGCTGAGCTCAATCAACACGCGCCTGCTTGGCCACGCCGGCTTTTTTCATCCCCGTCTCCCTCTAACGTCATTCCCGTTCACCGGTCTGTATGATCTCGGCCCGACGCGCGAGCGCCTTCAGCGGCTGGTCGATTTCGGGCGCCTGAACAACGGCGAGCTGCGCATCTCTATCTGCGCTACAGACCTCGAAAGCGGCGATGCCATTCTGTTCGACTCGTCATCGGAACGGATCGAAATGGATCACATCCTGGCCAGTTGCGGATTTCTCCCCGAATTCGCTCCGGTACAGGTCGCCGGAAGATGGCTCGGCGATGGCGGGTTCTCGCTCAACGCGCCGTTCGATCCGGTCCTCGAAGCTGCAGCCTCGCTTCGCCTTTACGTCGTCGACCTCTATGCGCGGGACGGCAGCGTCCCTGACGGCCTCGAGGCCGCGGCTGAGCGCAAGAGCGATCTCACCTTCGGCAATCAGACCTTTCAGCGTCTTCGCCACGCCCTCGAAGCCCGCCAGCGTCGCGCCGAGCTACAGGGGCTCGATCGCAACGACAGGATCTATCTCCTGAGCTACCGGCCGGGCCGCGAGGAAGCCGGACCTGAGAAATCGTTCGATCTGTCGGAAGCCGCCATGGCGCAACGTTGGCGCGCGGGCTTTTTGGACATGCAGCATGCCGCATCCCTGGCGCCCGGGGACGGGATATGCAAGGTGCGGCGAGGCTAGCAGCGTTTCAGCGCGCCGGGGACCGCTTTAGGTCTCTCGCTCGATACGCTGCTGGATGTCCAGCAAAAACCGGCTGACACCATCATCCGGGCTGACGCCATCGGGCGGCGCGATGGTGGTGATGCCCCAGTTCGCCAATACGGCCTCTTGCACCGGATTGCGCTGCGTGACGAAAGCGAAGGACCTCGGCCGGTCCTGGCGGTGCCCGGATTCGTCCCAACTCTGCCAAATGCGGTGCAGCAGGAGCCGAATGTTGGGATCTGACATGCTGTATCCAATGAAAAGCAACGTGCTTCCCAAAGCATCGGCGCGAAACCGGATATCGAGTGGCGAGTCGAACGCGAGCCGGTTGAGGAAGTCGGTCTCGGTCAAGACGAGCGAGGCATCGTCGTCGAAATCGCCATGGAATTTGATGATGTGCGTGACGCCGGAACGGGCGCTTGCAATGTCCTTTGCGTTGCTGATCTTGGCATAGGGCTTTTCCAGGACCTCGAAGGCCGTCTCGAGGTTGCGGTCGTAGTTCGTAGTGTAAATGGTCGGAAAATCGAGCTCCACGATCAGCCGGTGGAGCCGTGAGGCAGCGATCCTGTCGGGGTCGACGCGCCAGTTGCGGTCGAGCCAGCTGCGGAGCGGGCCAATTCCGCCGCGCTTCAGCCGGTAGTACTCCGCCAGCATCTGGTAGCCACCGTGCATTCCATCGATCGCGTTGCGCTCAAGACCAAGGTCATCCAGCAGATGGTCGATCAGAGACTGCCAGGACGGCAGGCCAACAGCCATCGAGACGCCGGCGCCGACGAACAGGATGGCGCAGCGCCGCTTGATCGCAGCGGCCAGGACCTCCTGAGGCGGTCGCTCCTCGAATGCGAGTCCAGTCGGCTGCTGGTTCATCTACCTTGAATAGCTGGACGAGACGCGGGTTCCTGGAGCCATGCGATCGCTCAGTGGTGCGGAGGCGGTCTTCTCCGTCTGCGCGGCGAAGCGGGCGATCAGACGCCGAAGCTGCGCCTTGTGCACCAGACGGCCCGCCGTCTTCGGCGAGACCCAGATTGCTTCGCGCTCGCCCTTTTCCGGCCACCAGCGCTCCTGCCCGTGGACCCTCATGGGAAAGACGGCGACGTCCATGGTCCGCTTGCGATCACCCTTCCGTTTGCGATGCTTGAATGACCCGAGGGCGCGCTTTGCGGTGACGCCGACAAGACCGGCCTCCTCGTAAGCCTCGAGCGCAGCCGTACGATGCGGCTCCGTCTTGCGCATCGGCGATCCCTTCGGGACACTCCACCTGCCCTTGCGCCTGGTCGTGATCAGCATCACGCGCAATTCGGAATTGTTCAGCGTGAACGGCAACGCGGCGAATTGTTTCTTGCCCATCAGGCGCCTCCAGTTTGGTCGATAAGCCAACGCCGCAGCCATCGTTCCTTTCTGCGGACAAGTGTGCGCACGAGGATCAGAACTTCCGTTCGACCATCTTGAGGCGCAATCCGGAAATGGCTTCGCCCGGATTCAAGCCCTTGGGACACGCCTTCGCGCAGTTGAGGATGGTGTGACAGCGATAAATCCTGAAGGGGTCTTCGAGCTTGTCGAGGCGCTCGCCCGTCGCTTCGTCGCGGCTGTCATTGACCCAGCGGGCCGCCTGGATCAGCGCCGCCGGGCCGAGGAAACGCTCGGAATTCCACCAGTAGCTTGGACAAGATGTCGAGCAGCAGGCACAGAGGATGCATTCGTAGAGCCCGTCGAGCTTCGCCCGGTCCTCATGGCTCTGCCGCCATTCCTTCTGCGGCGTGGGCGACACGGTTTGCAGCCAAGGCTCGATCAATGCGAGCTGTGCGTAGAAATTCGTCAGGTCGGGAACGAGGTCCTTGACCACCGGCTGATGCGGCAAGGGCAACACGCGCAACGGCTCGCCTTGAGTTACGTCCTCGCTCATGGACTTGGTGCAGGCGAGCGTGTTCTGGCCGGCGATATTCATTGAGCAGGAGCCGCACACGCCTTCGCGGCAGGACCGCCGGAATGTCAGCGTGGAGTCGATGTTGTTCTTGATCCAGATCAGACCATCCAGCACCATGGGCCCGCAATCGCTCATATCGACGAAGTAGATGTCGAGCCGGGGATTGCGTCCGTCGTCGGGATTCCAGCGATAGACCTGGAATTCTCGCAACGATTTGCTGTCCGGCTTGGGCCAGACCCTTCCCTTTTCGACGCGGGAGTGTTTCGGAAGCCTGAACTCGACCATGGTACCTCCGGGCGGACATGAGGCGTTGATAACCGCATCAGTTGGGATTGAAGCAACGTAGTTGCAGGAGATCGTCCAGCGACACACCAAACAGCACGATGCGAAAAGCCGGTGCTATCGCCAGCAACAGCAGCAATATAAAAATGGCATAGACCAGAGCTGGCGGAGTCTCTCTAGCGAGCCTGTAGACTGCTTTCCGCATGTCCCCTCCCCTGCGTACCCGCGCGTGACATGGCGGCGCCGATGACCAACATGGCCGCACCCCATAGCAGGAAGCCGATGTCCCAGAAGATGCGCTGTTCGTCGGGGACCGTCTCATTCACCCGATGCAGCTTGAAGATCTCATGGTCCACCACGCCTTCAACCAGATTGAAGATGCCCCAACCGAGCAGGACCGCGCCGAGGCACCGGCTGCCCGACAAGTGAATGTCGGACCTGCGCGCCCGTTGCCACAGCACATACAGGCCGAGGAGCACAAGAACATAGGCTGCGCTATGAAAGATGCCGTCCCAGGTCGTGTTGAGCTTGACGTTGTCGATGGAGTTGAGCGGGTACCAGCCGCTTAACATATGATGCCATTGCAGCAGCTGATGAAACACGATGCCATCGAAAAATCCGCCCAGACCAAGCCCGAGAAGGACGCCCGCGGAAATCGGGAAGCTGGATGAATCGCTGTCTTGCATGAATTGACTCGTGCGCCGGTCGGCATCTGGATCATGGACAAACCGTCCTCAGTGCTGCCGTTCCTATGATCATGGCGCACTTGCCGTGCCAATAACCTGCGTTAATCCGCCGGCGCATGCCACGATGCCGATGACGTCAGGTGGAGCATCGCTCGGCTGCTTACGGCGACGATAGGAACGTTCGAAACGGCCGCAGCGTCTTGTGAATCCAACATTGGAGATTCCATCATGCTGAGAAGATCGTTTTTACTTGCATTGGGCGGCCTCGGACTATCGACCTACGCTGCGCAATCCAAACCAGTCCCACAGCGGGATTTTCGAACGGCCGACCTCATGGGTGGGGCGTTTGCGATGCAGACGAGTCAGCTCGCCCTGACGCGGACCGGCAATCCCGACATCGTCAATTTCGCCAATGCGGAGATCGCCGAGCAGGTCCAGGTCGCGGGCGCGCTCGGAGCAGCGCCGGGATCGGCGCCGCTGCGGCCGGATCATGCCGCCCTGCTTCAGCGCCTTCAGGCCACACCATCGGGTCCCTTCGACCGGATGTATGTGCAGGGACAGATCCGCGGACACCGCGAATTGCTCGCGCTCAACAGTTCGTATCTGCGATCCGGTGGCAACCCCGGCGAACAGCAGGTCGCGCAGATGTCGCTGCCGATTATTCAGCGCCACCTGGCGATCCTGAGCAACCTCAGGGAAGTCGGCTAGAGCTTCACCCAGGGACAAGGAGCGGCGGTGGCCGCGTGTGTCGACCCCCGTCAAAGTCTTCGATGATCCAAATCGCGAGGAGCTGATATGGCGTATGCCCTGTTCAAGGACGACGAAAAACTGAGCCGGACGTTTCCAACCAAAGAGGAAACGCTGAAAAAGGCCGAAGACGCCGGTCTGGTCGAAAGCAGCGAGGGCAAGCCCAGGCTTGAGGACGATCTGAAGATCAAGCCCTGCTCGCCCGACCCCGAACCTCGAAGCGAGGACGACCTCGATTGGACGCCGGGGAACCCGACGTCCTGATCACCGATCTAGCAACCTTTGCAGATGCTCTTGATCTTCCGATCGACGTGGGAATCCTGAGAGTTCTCCGATCGTATTTCGGCGTCGCCCGGCATCGACGGACCGGGTGTCGCAGTTCCGTCGATCCGTCCGCTGCTAGTCCCTCCCGCGGGATTGCCGGCCCGCCCGACGGTGGTCGATCCTCGCGGGCCAGCACCGGTTGATTGGGCCGTTCCAGCGGTGTTCGTGCCGGTAGCCGTCGTGCCGCGCGAAGCCGCGGCCGCGTCGGCTGGATTACCCAGATTGGGCGATGCACCGCCTGTCTGGTTTGTAGCTCCAGCAGACCCGAGGCCTGCAGACCCAGGACCGGCAGACCCAACGCCTGCAGACCCAACCCCTGCAGACCCAAGGCTCGAGGCACCCCCGGTCGACCCGGGGCTTGTGGCACCGCCGGTGCCACCGCTCGTGCTGCTCGCGCTTGCTCCGCCCGATCCTCCCGAACCGCCGCCGCCGCCGCCACCCCCGCCACTCTGCGCCGAGGCTGCCCCTATCGACGCGCTCGCCAGGAAGGCGATCAGTATCAAGCTCGAAGTTGTCCTGGCCATTGCTCAGCTCCTCTCACGATCATTGTGCGTGTGATGTTGATCGCGCTCACCACCGCCTCCCGAGACGTGTGATTTGCGGTCGTTGGTGGGCGCTCCAGCCGCAGGGCGCTCATGCTCGCGACCTCCCTTTTCGGGGTGCTTGCGGTCCTGCCGCGAGGAGCCCGGACCACCGAAGCGTTCAGTGTCTGAGTTCTTGTGTGGCATTCATCGGTCCTGCTGGTAGCCTTGGTTTGTCGTGTTCTGCTTGATATTGCCGTGACGGCCCTGGGTGTCGAAGTTCTCGCGGCCGGGCACCTTTTCGTCCATCTCGATCCTCGGATCAGATCCGGGTCCCTTGTCGCTGCGCTGCTCCGGCGGGATGGGGGGCATTTTGGACATTGCATGCTCCTTGTTTCGATCTCGCGACCTCATGCGACGGCAATGAGATGCGGCGGCGGTCGTTCCTGATCGATGCTGATGCATGCCCGTAGGAACGAACGATTCCTGCCCGTGTTGACCCCGCAGTTCATACCGAAGGCTTTCAGTTCATGGTCAAGGATCTATCGCGTCAAACGGAGAAGGACGGCACCCGGAAGCTGATGATGGCGGGATCGGTAGTGGCCGCGGTTCTGTTTGTAGGTTTCATCGTCTGGTTCGCCGTCCCCCAGATGTTCGGGACAACGGACTATCTGGGCCGCCCCTCCACAGGAGCAGATAAAAGTGCCGCGGCCACGACGGTCGGCACTGGAGTTCCAACGCAACACGAAGCCGTCAGCAAAGCGGCCAAGGAAAACCCGGCTGGCAATGAAGATGCGACCGGCGCCCGTGCGCGGGATGTGAAACAGACCGCGCAGCCGGCAGGCCTCAACGATCAGCAACGCGAACAGCTCCGCGCCATCATCTCATCGGCGCACAGCCCGACGATGGATCGCCCGAATTTCGAGATGATGATCGGTACTTCCGTGCCGCGCCAGACCGAAGTGGCCGACCTGCCGCCCGAAGTCACCCAAGTGCTGAACGGTTTCTGGGGCGACCAATATCTGATCGCCGGAAAAGATCTCGTCATTGTCGATCAGCATTCGCGCCGCGTCGCCGCAATCATCGCTGGCGTACGCTGATCGCGTGCCGCCGCATCGATAAATCATAAAGAGGACAACTCATGCCGAAAGCAAAAGAACCTGAAACCGACCCGAGAGAGACCCCGGTCGACGATCCGCGACAGCAGACTGATTTGCCAACCCACCGGCAGACGGATCAGCCTTGGCAGGGAAATCCCGAGAAGGAGCAGATCGACCCAAAGCGTCCCCCGATTGATCTGGAGCGGTGGCAAAAATCGAATACCCATTAGCTGCCACGCACGTACCTCGTTCACGCGTCGAGCTCATGGATGGTGGGCCGCAGGTCGCCGCTCTCATCCAGATCCAGCGTTGCCAGCGTGATCGGCAGCTTGAAGCGCCTTGGACCGGCGCTCCCAGGATTCAGGAAAAGCACTCCGTTGATCGTGTTGACCTGCACCCGGTGCGAATGTCCTGATATCACCGCGTTCACGCCGGATGCTGCAGGGTCGAGGGCGAGCGCCTTGAGATCGTGCAGAAGGTAGAAGCAGCGAGCGCCGAGGTGCACTGTTTCGGTTTCGGGATAGCGCCTCGCCCAACTGCCCACGTCGACGTTTCCCCTGATGGCGGTGACGGGCGCTATTCGGCAAAGCCGCTCCAGAACCTCCGGCGCGCCGATATCACCGGCGTGGAGGATATGCGACACTCCAGCAAGGCAGCGTTCGGCCCCCGGCCTGAGAAGGCCGTGCGTATCCGAGATCACGCCGATCCTCAACGTCATGTCAGGCCAGGACTTCAGTGCAGGACATCCAGAGGTACCTTCCCGATTTCCTCGCCCTCCTGGTTCGTGACCAGGATGGAAAAATGACGATTCCGGAGTTCGGGACGCTCCGCAAGGAGCCTCTTCGCGATCTCCTCGGCAACATCCAGCGCCATGATGTCGTCGGGCAATTCAGCACCTCCCTCGTCTGCAACGGTCTTCGAATCGACCAGATCAAAATGATAGCGCGGCACGTGAACCCTCGAATTCGTCGCAGGAACGCGCGATCTGGAGCCTTCGTTCCGGCGCTCGCACGTCAACTCCCGGCATGTCTGCAGGAACCCTGAGGGTCATCGCGGCATTGCTGCACTTTTGGAGCCGACACATGCTCGGAGAGTTGCGCGTGCTTGCCCAGCCCGGCGCGATCATCGCCAGTCTTGCCGTCCTGTTACTGATGGCCGCTGGCGACGCAGCGATCGTGGTCGCCGTGAAGGGCTGGCCATTCTAGCCCGATGAACGATGTCGGACATGTCCTTGTTCGGCGAACCGATCCGATTAGCGCATAGGAACCTTTGTAGGCCTGACCGGTTCCGCCTGTGAGCGGAGTGCGACAAAACGTCAATGCAGGTCTGGGTACGAAGGGTTCTGATGTTGTGCATGACCTGGCCGCTTGCTGCGTGCGCGGGCCGTCAGTCGGCGCTCGACCCTCAGGGGCTGGAATCCGACCAGATTCGGCGCACGCTGTTCATCTTTCTCATTGTTGCGGCGATCGTCTGGACTGCTGTCGTCATCGTTCTAGGCGTGGGGCTGTTGCGCCGAAAGCGCGCAGCCGATCAGCCGCTGGACCTCCACCAGCCGTTCGAACAACGCTCCGGGCGCGTCATCCTCGCACTCGGGATTGCGACCACCGTCATCGTGCTCGGCCTCTCCCTGGTCAGCTATGCAGGTCAGCGCACCGTCTTTGCCAAGGATGAGAAAGCCCACACGCTCAAGATCATCGGCCATCAATGGTGGTGGGAGGTTCGCTATGAAGCCGACAGTCCGCACCAGAGTTTCGTGACGGCCAACGAGATCCGGATCCCGACCGGCCAGCCGGTGAAGGTCGAGCTGGAATCCGCCGACGTGATCCACAGCTTCTGGGTGCCCAGCCTGACCGGCAAGATGGACCTGATCCCCGGACAGAAGAACGAGCTGCAATTCACGGCGAAGAATGCCGGCGTGTATCGCGGACAATGCGCCGAGTTCTGCGGGATCCAGCACGCCCATATGGCATTCGCCGTGATCGCGATGTCGCCCGACGAGTTCGGCCGCTGGCGCGACCATGAAAACCAGAGCGCGAACAGCCCGGCGGATCAGCTCGGCAAGCAGGGCGAGGCTCTGTTCCGCGGTCGTGGGTGTGCCCTATGCCACAACATCAGCGGTACGCTGGCCGGCGGCCAACTCGGCCCGGACCTCACGCATATCGGCAGCCGCACGACGATCGCGGCGGGAACGCTGCCGAATACGCCTGCCACGCTCGGCGCCTGGATCGCCGATCCCCAGCACATCAAGCCCGGCAATCTCATGCCGAAGATGCCGCTGCAATCTGACGAGCTGATCGCGATCATTCATTATCTGGAGCAGCTCAAGTGAGCATGGCCGCTGAACCAAATGAGTTGCGAGACGACGTCCTGAATGGCCTGCAACTTTCGACGCAGCTCGAGCGGGTGTGGCGCACGCCGTCCGGACTTGTCGGTGCGCTCATGTCGGTCGATCACAAGGTCGTTGGACGTCGCTACATCCTGACCGCATTCGCCTTCCTGCTTCTTGGCGGCATCCTTGCGATCCTGATGCGCGTTCAGCTGGCCGGGCCCGAGAAGACGTTTCTCTCCGCCGACAAGTACAATCAGGTCTTCACGATGCACGGCTCGACGATGATGTTCCTGTTCGCCGTGCCTGTCATGGAGGCGTTCGCCGTCTATCTGGTGCCGTTGATGGTCGGCACACGGAACATCGCCTTTCCGCGCCTGAATGCCTTCAGTTATTGGATGTTTCTGTTCGGCGGCTGCTTTCTGTGGATCTCCTTCCTGTTCAACGTCGGCCCGGATGTCGGCTGGTTTTCCTACGTTCCGCTCTCCAGCCTCCAGTTCACACCCACGAAGCGCGCCGATGTCTGGGCGCAGATGATCACCTTTACTGAGGTCGCGGCGCTCGCGGTCGCCGTCGAGATCGTCGTCACCGTGTTCAAGCTCCGCGCGCCAGGCATGACGCTCGACCGCATACCCCTGTTCGTCTGGGCCATGCTGGTGACGGCCTTCCTGGTGATGTTCGCGATGCCATCGATCATGGTCGCATCGACGTCACTGATCCTGGACCGCCTCGTCAATACCCGCTTCTACGACTCCTCGTCGGGTGGGCATCCCCTGCTCTGGCAGCATCTGTTCTGGTTCTTCGGCCATCCCGAGGTCTACATCATCTTCATCCCGGGCACGGGAATGGTCTCGGCGATCCTCGCGACGTTCGCGCGGCGGCCCGTGATCGGCTATCCCGTCGTGATCCTCTCCTTGATCGCGACCGGCTTCCTGTCGTTCGGCCTCTGGGTCCACCACATGTTCGTCACGGGCCTGCCCCAACTCGGCGCGGCCCTGTTCACGGCCTCCAGCATGCTGATCGCGGTGCCGAGCGGGCTGCAGATATTCTGCTGGCTGGCGACGCTCTGGGACGGACGTCCGGTGTACCGGACGCCGCTGTTGTTCGTGATCGGCTTCATCGTGATCTTCGTGCTCGGCGGGCTGTCCGGCGTGATGGTCGCCTCGGTCCCGATCGACACCCAGGTGCACGACACCTATTTCGTCGTCGCCCACTTCCATTATGTCCTGATCGGCGGCGCTGTGTTCCCACTGGTCGGCGCGGTCTACTACTGGTTTCCCAAGATCGCCGGCCGCATGCTGAGCGAAAGGCTCGGACGCTGGAATTTTTGGCTCGCCTTCATCGGCTTCAACGTCGCCTTCTTCCCGATGCACATCCTCGGGCTGATCGGAATGCCGCGCCGGGTTTACACCTACACCGCCGACATGGACTGGGCTCACTTGAATCTGCTGTCCAGCGTCGGCTCCTTCGTGTTCGCGCTCAGCTTCGCGCTGCTTGTGGTCAACGTGATCTACAGCCTGCGCAAGGGTGCGCTTGCGGGCGACAATCCCTGGAATGCCTCGACGCTGGAATGGGCGACTTCGTCGCCGCCTCCGCCGCAGAATTTCGACCGCATTCCGGTCGTCAAACACCGCGATCCGCTGTGGGCCGACAGCGAGAGCCTGCCTGTGGTCGCGGGTCTGAGCGCCGAGCGGCGGGAGGTGCTGCTGACCTCGCTTGCGGAAGCCGAGCCGCAGATCCGCGAGGCATCGCCCGAGCCAAGCATCTGGCCGCTGCTTGCAGCGATCGCAACGACCGTGTTTTTCATCGGCTCGATCTTCACGCCCTGGGCGGTGCTCTGGGGCACGCCGCCGATGGCCGTAACCTTGATCGGCTGGTTCTGGCCGACCGGCAGCAAGGAGGACGAGGAGTGAGACAGACCATCGTCCGCGACGTCTCGGACCTGCCGACTTACGGCTATGGTCCGCGTAGTGGCCCGTGGTGGGGCGCCATGGGTTTCATGGCGCTCGAAGGCATGGGCTTTGCCATTGCCATCGGCGCCTACCTTTATCTCTACGCAGTCAACCCGACCTGGCCGATCGGAGCATCCCCGCCGGATCTCTGGCCGGGAACGGTCGAGACGGTGATTTACGTGTTGAGCATCATTCCCAACGAGTTCACGAACCGCGCCGCACACCGACAGGATCTCGCGAAGGTGCGGATCGGCCTGATCGTGATGGCCTTGATCGGCATCGCGCTCCTGGTGCTGCGCGGCTTCGAGTTCGCGCATCTCAACACGCGCTGGGACAATTCAGCCTATGGCTCGATCGTATGGCTCATTCTCGGGCTGCACACGACTCACCTTGCCACCGATCTCGGCGACACTGTCGTGCTGGCGGTGTTGATGTTTACGCGTCATGCGAAACCGCGCCGGTTCAGCGACGTGACCGATAACGTGTTCTACTGGAACTTCGTCGTGCTCGCCTGGCTGCCGCTCTATGTCTTGCTGGATTGGGTGCCACGCCTATGACCGCAGCCGACGGACGTTCCAGACTGCTCTACTGGGCCGGCGTTGCGCTTGGGCCCATCGCGTGGGGGATCAATTTGCAGGGCGTCTACGTGCTCGCGCACTTCTCCTGCGAACAGACCAGGATCAGCGGCGCGATCATGAGTGCGGTTCTGGCTATCGTCGCCCTCGCGGGCACTGTCATTTCCGCCCGCGCGGTTCGGCGCGGCGCCGGGGCTGAATGGACGGATGCGCAAGGCGGCGGGCCACGAACGTTCATGGCATGGCTCGGCGTCGGCTCCGGCGTGCTGTTTGCGCTGGTGATTGCGAACCAGTTCGCCGCCTCGCTCATGATCAGCCCATGCCTGCGCTGAGCCTTCCAGCACTGCTGCTTGCGCTGCTCGCGGGACCAGCCGCCGCACACGGACTGTCGGAGGTCGATCCCGGCTCGCTGTGGAGCTACGATCCCTGGCTCATGGCCCCGCTCTATGCCGTCGGCATCGGCTTCTATGTCGGAACGCAGCGGCTCTGGCATCATGCGGGCGGCGGCCGCGGCGTCAGCTTCCGCCAGGTGGCCGCGTTCTGGACCGGATGGCTGGTGGCCGCACTTGCCGTGACCTCGCCGCTGCACTGGCTCGGCGAGCGCCTGTTCACCGCGCATATGGTCGAACACGAACTGCTGATGGTGGTCGCGGCACCGCTGATGGCGTTCGCCCGGATCCATGGCCCGCTGCTGTGGAGCCTGCCGACCCGGCTTCGCCCGGCGGCAGGTCGCATGCTCAATCTGCCGATACTGGCGTGGCCGTGGCGGTTTGTGAGCCACCCGATGAGCGCGACCATCCTGCACGGCGCAGCGCTCTGGGTCTGGCACGCACCGCCGTTATATGCGTGGGCGCTCGAAAATACGGCAATCCATCGTCTCCAGCACATCAGCTTCTTCGCGACCGCGCTGTTGTTCTGGTGGGTGCTGCTGCATGGCCGCGGTCAGGGCCGCAGCACCCGAATTCGTGACGGCATCGCTGTCGCGTGCCTGTTCATCACCATTCTGCATTCCGGCGTGCTCGGGGCTCTGCTGACAGTGTCGCCGAGACTGTGGATCCCAGGCCAGGGCGCCCTCGCCGGCGAATTCGGCCTCTCGGCACTTGAGGACCAGCAACTCGCCGGAATCCTGATGTGGGTGCCCATGGGCATACTCTATACGGGCGCGGCGTTGTTCTTTGCTCACCGATGGCTGACCGCGAACGGCGGCCATTCCCACCTGCCGCTCCTTCAACATCCGGGCTGAGCGACGTTGCATAGGAACCGCAACTTCTCTTCGAACGTTCGCCCGCCGACTGCGACACTCCACGGAGGCCACATGGAAAAGCGATCCGTCAGGGCGGCAACGGTTATCTTCACCGCAGCATTCTTGATGCCTGCAGTCTTGAACGCGCAGGATCAACCCCGGCCAGGCACGTCGTGCCCGGTCGACCATGACAAGCTCGCCGATATCCTCAAGAAGAGTGTCAAGCCGGGCGGCGGCCCGAGCAACGGAGGTCTCGACAACAACGAATGGGCTGCCGTCGTCAATCGGCAGGGCGTCGTCTGCGCAATTGCCTACAGCGGCGGCAAGGTCGACGACCAGTGGCTGGGCAGCCGTGCCATCGCGGCCGAGAAGGCCAACACGGCGAATGCGTTCAGCCTGAAGGACAAGGCGATGGCGACGGCCAATCTCTATGCCGGCGCGCAGCCCGGCGGGTTCCTGTTCGGCGCGGCACTCGGCAACCCGCCCTCCCCGGAAGCCTTGTACGCCGGATCTCCGGACAACTTCGGCACACCCCAGGATCCGATGGTGGGCAAGCCGATCGGCGGCACCGTCGTTTTCGGAGGCGGGCTGGCGCTCTACGATGGCAACGGCATCACGGGCGCGCTCGGTGTCAGCGGTGACAGTTCCTGCGCCGATCACAACGTCGCTTGGCGCGTGCGCCACCAGCTCGGGCTCGATCGCGTGCCGGCTGGAGTCAGCCCCAACATGAAGGACGCGATCATCTACGACATCGGCCCCGACGGCAAAAGCCCGTCGGGATTTGGCCATCCCAAATGCAACGGCAAGGAAGACCAGATTGGAGTCGACCTCGGCGCCGGCGTGTCGGGCAACGTCGTGAGATAGCTCGTCGGTCTCACCATTTTGGAACCAAGCGATGGCGGAACGTTTGTAGGTTCGTAAACCGGCCTGCAACGCGGCACGGCCGCATTCCCTGCCGTGGAGATCTTTACATATGTTAGTGCGTGGTCTCACGCGTCTGCTCAACCGGATTCCGGCCATCCTTTGCGCCTGTTGCGCGGTGCTGTCATCCGCGTCAGCACAGAGCGATCTCGCCAGCCGCATGAAAGATCCCGGCCAGTGGCCGATGGCGGCGCGCGACTACGCCAACACCCGCTACAGCGAGCTCGACCAGATCAACGCGTCCAATGCTTCGCGCCTCCAGCTCGCCTGGACCTTCTCGGTGGGCGCCGACCGGGGCCAGGAAGCGGCGCCGCTCGTGGTGGACGGCACCATGTATGTGGTCGGTCCCTATGCGGGACCCTATCCCAACCGCGTGTTCGCGCTCGATGCCACGACTGGCGAGTTGAAATGGTCCTATGCGCCGAAGCCGGAGCCCGCAGCCGCGGGCGTTGCCTGCTGCGACGTCGTCAATCGCGGGCTGGCCTTCGACAACGGCAAGGTCTTCCTCAATACGCTCGATAACCACACCGTCGCCATAGATGCCAAGTCCGGCAAAGAACTCTGGCATACAAAGCTCGGCGAGATCAACAAGGGCGAAACCATCACGATGGCTCCCATCGTGGTGAAAGGCAAAATTCTCGTCGGCAACAGTGGCGGCGAACTGGGCGTGCGCGGCTGGGTGACCGCGCTCGACGAGACCACCGGCGCCATCGCCTGGCGCGCCTATTCGACAGGCCCCGACAAGGACGTGCTGATCGGAGACGATTTCAAGCCCTTCTACGACAATCTCAAAGGCCAGGATCTCGGCGTGAAGACCTGGCCCGCCGACCGCTGGCAGGTCGGTGGCGGCACGGTCTGGGGCTGGATCTCCTACGATCCTGATCTGAACCTGATCTATTACGGCACGGCCAACCCAAGCCCCTGGAATGCGAACCAGCGCAGCGGTGATAATCTCTGGAGCGCATCGATCTTCGCGCGAAACCCAGACACGGGCCAGGCGAAATGGGCCTACCAGATCAACCCGCACGACCTCTTCGACCACGACGAGATCAACGAGAACGTCCTCGTCGATCTCGAGCTGAATGGCCAACCGCGCAAGGTTCTGATCCATCCCGGCCGCAACGGCTATATGTACGTGATGGATCGTGCCACCGGTGAAGTCATCTCGGCGGACGCCTACGAGTTCGTGAACGCCTACAATGGCGTCGACCTCAAGACCGGCAAGATCATCCCGAACGAGGAGAAGACCCCGCTCGTCGGCAAGACGGTCGAGAACATCTGCCCGACAGCTCCGGGCGCCAAGGACTGGCAGCCGAGCGCGTGGTCACCGCGTACAAAGCTGCTCTATGTGCCCCATCAGCATCTCTGCATGAACTTCAAGGCTTCTCAAGTCGGCTACATCGCCGGGACCCCCTATGTCGGCGCAGACGTCGACATGTATGCAGGCCCCGGCGGCTATCGCGGCGAGTTCATGGCGTGGGATCCCATCGCGCGCAAGAAAGTCTGGGAGATTCACGAGAAGCTGCCGGTCTGGAGCGGCGCGCTGGTCACGGCAGGCGATGTCGCCTTCTACGGCACCATGGATCGCCTTTTTAAAGTAGTCGACGCCAAGGATGGGCACGTGCTCTGGCAATTCCGCGCCGGATCCGGGTTCATCGGCCAACCGATCTCCTATCGCGGCTCCGACGGGCAGCAATACGTCGCGATCCTGTCGGGCGTCGGCGGCTGGCCGGGGGTAGTCGCCAATGCCGAGGTCGATCCGCGGGTGCGCAACGGCGCGCTCGGTTTTGTCGGTGCGACCCAGGATTTGCCGTTCTACACCGCCGGCGGGAGCGAGCTGCTGGTCTTCAAACTCGGCGGCGCAAATGGTGAGGACACCAGCCATGCGCCTTCGAAATAGTTGTCCGGGTATCGCCCTTGCTTTTTTGGTCGGGCTTGCAACCACGGCGGCGGCAGCGTCGGATCGCGAGCTTCGCGTCTGTGCCGATCCAAACAATCTGCCGTTCTCGAACAGCGCCGAAGCAGGATTCGAGAACAGGCTCGCGGCCATGGTGGCCGCGCATTTCGGCCAGCAGGTCTCCTACACCTGGTGGGCGCAGCGCCGCGGCTTCATCCGCAACACACTGAAAGCCGGCAGATGCGACGTCGTCATGGGCGTGCCGTCCGGCTATGAGCTCGTCGAGACGACCAAGCCCTATTATCGATCGAGCTACGTGTTCGTCACGCGGCAGGACCAGCACCTCGACCTTTCGTCCCTGCTCGACCCGCGCTTGCATCATCTCGTGATCGGCGTGCATCTGATCGGCGACGACGGCAACAATCCACCGCCTGCGCAGGCGCTCGGCGACCAAGGCATCGTCGATAATGTTCGCGGCTACTCGATCTACGGTGATTATCGCCAAGCCGATCCGCCGGCGCGCCTGATCGAAGCCGTCGAAAGCGGCAGCGTCGATGTCGCCGCAGCCTGGGGCCCCCTCGGCGGATATTTCGCCCAGCGCTCCCCCGTCCCGCTGACGGTCACGCCGATCCGGGATTACGAACGCTTTGCACCTCAGCAGTTCCAGTTCGCCATCGCGATGGGCGTGCGCAAAGGCGACGACGCCTTGCGCGACCGGCTGAACGAGTTCATCGACGAGCATCGGTCCGAGATCGCCTCGCTGCTACGCAGTTATGGCGTTCCGCTGGTGGACCAGCCCGTTACGGTATCGGGAGGACATGAGTGATGTCAGCTCCAGTACTGCGCGCGAGCGCCCTGTCGTTGCTGCTGACGGTCGTGCCGCATGGCGCGGCGCTGACCCAGCAGTCTCTGCCTCAGTCGCAGGAGGCGCAGATGCCGACGCTGTCCCCGCGCCCGAATTTCGGTGGCAGCGTCGGCAATGGCAGCCCCGGCGTCTTCATGCAGGTCCCGGTCAGTCACCTCCATCCCGGCGCGCAGCCGGACCCGCCCCAGATCAAGAATCCCGTGCAAGGTGATCCCAACGCGCAGCAGCGTGGGATGACCTACTATGTCAACTTCAACTGCGTCGGCTGCCACGCGCCCAATGGCGGCGGCGGCATGGGGCCGGCATTGAGCAACAACACCTTTACTTACGGCTCGCAGCCCGAGAACATCTTTCTCTCGATCTACCAGGGGCGGCCGAACGGAATGCCGGCTTGGGGCGGCGTGCTGCCCGACAGCGTGATCTGGGATCTCGTCACCTATATCGGCAAGATCAGTAACGAACCGAGCCACCAATGGGGCCGCACTTTTTCGGCGAATCTGCCGTCGCCCGAGGTCGAGCAAGTCCCGAGCGAGCAAGTTTCGACGACCGATCCCTGGTCTGCCACCAAGTCCTTCAATTTCGGTCAGAAGCCGTGATGAGCCCGGCGGAGCATCGATGGTAAATCCGATCGCGAAATTGCTCGTCACTACACTGCTGGCTACGGCTACCGCCGCCTGCGAGGCTGCGGGCCCGGACAATTTCACCGGCGACGCGCGTCGTGGCGCCGACCTCGTCAAGCAATACCAGTGCGGCGGCTGTCACGATATTCCCGGCATTGCCGGCGCCGAAGGCAATGTCGGCCCACCCTTGCATCGGATCGGCACGCGGACCTACATCGCCGGCTACATCCACAATTCGCCGGACAACATGGCTGACTGGATCGAGGATCCACAGCGGGCGTTGCCGGGCAATGCGATGCCGAGAATGGGTATCCCGCAAAAAGACGCGCGCGACATCGCGGCGTTTCTCTATACGCTGAAGTGACCATCATGCCTCCCATGCATCGTTCGACGAATTGGTTCCGTGGCGCGCCATTGCTGGCCATCACCATTGTGGTCGTCGCTATCATGGGACTGGGGCTCCTGGCCGGCGGTGCCTGGCTCGCCGCCCTCGGTGGCTCCGTCTACTACCTGATCGCGGGCATCATGCTTCTGCTCACGAGTTGGCTGCTCGCGCGCCGTCGCGCCGAGGCGCTCTGGATCTATGCCGCGCTGCTGGCCGGAACGATGGCTTGGGCGATCTGGGAAGTGGGCCTCGATTTCTGGTCGCTGGCGCCGCGCGGCGACGTGCTCGTGCCGCTTGGCCTCTGGCTGATGCTGCCCTTCATTGCCTCCCGCCTGGCCCCCCCCTTGCGCGCAGCGCGATGGGCGCTTGGCCTTGTGTTGATCGCCGCACCCATCGTCGTCGGCATGTCCCTGACGAGCGATCGCCGCGATCTTGCCGGCACGATCCCTGAGGGCGAAACAACCGGGGCCATTGCGGCTCCCAAAGCAGACCAGCCCGCTGCCGGGCAGAACTGGACGGCCTATGGCGGCAGCGGCTTCGGTACGCGCTTCTCGTCGCTGAGCCAGATCACCAAGGACAACGTCAAGGACCTCAAGCTCGCCTGGGAATTCCGCACCGGCGACCACAAGGGCCCTGATGACCCCGACGAGATCACCAACCAGGCAACGCCGCTCAAGGTGGGTGATCTCCTCTACACCTGCTCCCCGCACCAGATCGTGTTCGCGCTCGAAGCTGCGACCGGACAACTGCGCTGGAAATTCGATCCACAGGTCCAGCACAACAAGGCGTTCCAGCACATGACCTGCCGCGGCGTGTCCTATCACGCGACCAGGCCCGGCGCGGTGACTGCCGACGGCACGCCGGCCCCGAGCGATTGTGCGGGACGCGTTTTCGTGCCGACCAATGACGGGCGGATGTTCGCGCTCGATGCGCAGAGCGGCTCGCCTTGCCAGAGTTTTGGCAACCAGGGACAGATCGACCTCAAGCAAGGCAGCGAGATCCAGACACTCGGCTTCTACGAGGGCACCTCGCCGCCCGTCGTCACGGACAAGGTTCTGATCGTCGGCGGAGCGGTGATCGACAACTATTCCGATCGGGTGCCCTCGGGCGTGATCCGCGGCTTCGACATCTATTCCGGACGGCTGATCTGGGCGTTCGATGCCGGCAGTCCCGACCCGAACGAAATGCCTTCGGCCTCGCATCATTTTACGGCCGGCTCACCCAATTCGTGGAGCATTTCGGCGGTCGACGAGAAGCTCGGACTCGTCTACGTCCCGCTCGGCTCGAGTTCTCCGGATATCTGGGGCGGCGGCCGCTCGCCCGAAAACGAGCGCTACGATTCGGCAATGATTGCGCTCGACGTCATGACCGGAAAACTGCGTTGGTCGTTCCAGAACGTGCACCACGATCTCTGGGACATGGATATGCCGTCGCAGCCCAGCCTAGTCGATTTGCGCTCCGACGGCGGCGTGACGCCGGCGATCTACATCCCGGCCAAGACCGGCGACATCTTCGTGCTCGACCGCCGCGACGGGCGTCAGTTGGTGCCTGCACCGGAGAAGCCGGTGCCGCAGGGCGCCGCGAATGGAGACCGGCTGTCGCCAACCCAGCCATTTTCGGAATTGAGCTTCCGCCCTTCCGGCATGCTGACGGACGCGCAGATGTGGGGCAGCACGATGTTCGACCAGCTCGCCTGCCGGATCAAGTTCAAGCGCCTGCGCTATGAGGGGCCGTTCACTCCGCCGTCTGAACAAGGCACGCTGGTGTTTCCCGGAGACTTCGGCATGTTCGAATGGGGCGGCATTGCCGTCGATCCGCAGCGCCAGATCGCGATCGCGAATCCCCAATCGATTCCCTTCATCTCTCGCCTGGTGCCGCGCGGAAAGGACAATCCGGCCGCGCCGAATGCGGCGCATCCACCAGGAACCGAGCTGGGCGTGCAGCCGATGTACGGCGCCCCCTATGGCGTCGACCTCGGCATTTTCCTCTCACCGCTCGGCATCCCCTGCCTTGCCCCGCCTTGGGGCAACATCGCCGCAATCGATCTTAGGACGCACAAGGTGGTCTGGCAGCATCGCATCGGCACGATCCGCGATCAGGCCCCGCTGCCGCTGCCATTCAAGCTCGGCGTTCCCATGCTGGGCGGTCCGATCGTCACCGCGGGCGGCATTATCTTCATCACGGGAACGATGGATGACTACATCCGCGCGTTCGACGTCCGCGATGGCAGACAGCTTTGGCAGGATCGCCTTCCTGCCGGCGGCCAGTCGACGCCCATGACCTATGAGGCCGGCGGCAAGCAATATGTCGTCACGGTCGACGGCGGCCACGGGTCATTCGGAACTAAGCTCGGCGATTACGTGCGGGCCTACGCGCTGCCGTGATCTGCGTCGGCACGACTTGTTTGTGCTTGGCGACGCCTTGGCTCGATCTGCCGACGCGACGCGCAACTGCTGAAGCCAGCAGAGCCACGCCCGCAGCTAGTCCGAGCACCGCGAGCCCCTGACTGATCACCCCGGCAGGTGGAAGTTGCTTGCGTGACAGCCAACCGCCATCGATCGACGTGCCCTGCGGACCAGCTTCGATCATGGTGCCCTCGCTGCTCTTCGCCGGGCGCGCGCGCGACAGCAGGTAGCGGAAGGCAGCTCCCACGATGTTCTCGGTAATCTGCGGAGCCATCGCGTAGGCAAATTGGCCGGCACGAGCCGGCCAGCCCACGGCGACCTCGTCTCGGGGTGCACGAACGAGGCTCACGAACGTCTCGGCAACATCCTCCGCCTGATACAGCAGCGGACCGGGATCGAGCGTTCGACCGGACATGTTGGCGCCGTGGACGAAGCCCGGCGTGTCGACCATGGCCGGGAAGACGCCGCAGACATGGATGTTGCGGTGAGCACTGAGCTCTTGACGCAAGCTAGCGGTGAAGCCCCGAAGGCCGAACTTGCTCGCCGTATAGGCCGCAGCAAAAGGCGTCGGCGCCCAGCCACCGAGCGAGATGTTGTTGATCAGGATGCCGCGGTTCTGGCGGAGGAAGATCGGAAGCACCGCGAAAGCGCCATGCATCGTGCCGAGGAGATTGACCTCGATCGTTCGGCGATGAAGCGCAATATCCGCGTCCTGATAGGCCCCGAAAACGCCGGTGCCGGCGTTGTTGATCCAGACGTCGATGCCACCGAACGCGTCTTCGGCCTCCCGGGCCAGTCGCTGCACCGCCTCCGCATCGGTGACATCGGTCGCGATCGGCAATGCGCGGCCTCCGAGCGCCTCGCATTCCGCAGCGAGGGTCGTCAAGACTTCAGCACGGCGTGCCGCCAGGACCACGCTTGCGCCCTTGCCGGCGAAGGCCAGCGCCGCTGCACGCCCGATTCCGCTCGAGGCACCGGTGATGACGACGCGCGTGCCGGTCATTTGCCGCGGCTCAGATCCGGAGCGGGCCGCCGGAAGCAGCCAGTGCAGGGATCGCCGGAGGCGCTCAGTTCCCTCCGCTTCAAACCAGTCGCCATGCGCGAAAATCACCCGCTCCGGCGACAGCCGTATAAGCCGCTCGGCTGCGGATCGCACGGAGCGGCCGCCGAGGCGCAGCAGAAGCCGCAGATAGACCGGCGCCATGCCGTTTGGCTTGGAAATGCCGAGGAGGTTTGCCGCGGCCTCGTTTGGCCCGCTGAGATCATTGGGATCGAGGTTCTGCACGAGATCCGTCAGGATCAGCGTCCGGCTGCGCTTGTCGAACAGCTCGATCTCGGAGAACATCGGAGCGTTCACCGAGACGGCTTCGAGGTCGGCCCTCCATTCCTCAGGCGTCGCGTCTCCAAGCTCGCGGTCGATGCGGATGCGTGCTGCTCGAACTTGCCTGCGCGCCGCAAGGCCGCGCGCCGCGAAAATCGCCACCTGCGGCAGTTCCCTCTGCCACTCGGACAGGAACATCCAGTGCGCGATATTCGGCGCGAGCAAGTACCTTATCGTCCCTAGCCGCTCCAACTCTCCGCGGAGAGCCGGCGAATATCTCACCGGCGAATGCAGCACGAGATCGCCATTCGAGAGCCGAATGACGCTCATGCGCACCGGGAGTTTCAGACCCGCAGCGCTGATCGGGGCGTCGTCCACGACCCAGATATCGTCCGTCACGCGCGACAGACGGGCGGTCGACAAGGTGGGGTCGGAACTTTGCATGAGCGTCTTCCATCACGAGGCGTTTGCTCAAGCTTCGGAAGCGACGCTCGTTCCTCGCTAGGACGCCCGAGCCTGGTCGCGGGCATTGCGTCGGCGACGGCGCGCCGCGAGTCGTCCTCGGCCCCTCTCCGCCGGAATGTGCCGCTGGATCGCCGGTGCGAGCTCCGGCTCTGAGGGAGGTTGTTGGGCGGCAACCGGGGCTTGGTCCGGACGAGCTTCCATCAGATCAAGCACGGCGCGGCCCTTATCGGTGATGCGCCACCCGCCATTTGTCCGGTCGATCAGCCCTTGCGAAAAGATGTCCAGCCCCGGCACCCGTCCGGCGAGCCGCCGGGTGCGCTCCGTCCAGTCGCGACCGCTGGTCGCCAGAATGGCCATATCCCGCTTGAGATCCTCCATGGTGGCGAACCCATCCGGATAGCTCACCAGGATCTTGAGGACCGTCACGTGGAAATTCACCCCCGCCCCCACATGATCATCGTCACATCGTCTGAATTTCTGAGAGAGCATTGCGGGCCGCTTGTTTGAGGCGATCTGCAGAGACGTCGCCCCTGCTTGCAGTCTCCAGAAGCTTCGAGGCTACGCGGGTCCTGGCGCCGATCTCACAGCGTGGAACACCCTCACACACCTCGTCGAGAACGGTGCGCAACAACGCCTTGGTCGCGGTATCGATCATGGAAAGCCCCAGCGGAAAGCTTCATGCTAGGGCAATCGCTCCGGCCAGGGATTCAACATTGTTAATGATATGAAAATTTCGCTGGCGTCCATTGCCTACCGCGCTCACCCAGCCCGAGGGCGGCCGCAATCCCCTTGGGCGCTACGACTTCGAACACCGGCAGCTTGGGGTCAGGAGTCTGAGGGGGCCGGCATCACGTCGCGACCCTGTCGCATAGCTCGCAGTCCAGCGAACCCTGACCTTCAAACACCTCAGTTCGCCAAAACCGTTTGAAAACCGTTTTAGCAGTTCTCGTCCGCCCTCATGACCGACATCCGCATTACTCTCAGCGACAAGGCCATCGCTCAGTGAGCCCGATGGTCTGCACGGTTGAATGATAATGAGCACGCACAGCAGACAGTCGCTGCCGTAGATACTCGACGCGCGGATGCCACCGAAGTGCCGCCTACCGCGCGACACACGACACAACGACCCGGCAGAAATTGAAGGCGAAGCGTCCGTAGAGAAAGCCGCTCCCCGGCTCCAGTGCAGCCAGGCGATACGAATTGCCGAGAGCGCGGACAATCTCAACCACTTCCATGAATTCATGGTGCGTCAGCGCCGGGTGATTGCTGAGCAGCGACAGCAACAGGGCGTGAATGCCGAAATTGCTCATGACGAACCTGCCTTTGCGCGCGGCAGCGGCATGAATTGCGCGAGATAGGCGCTGCGCCATTGGTACGGCGTATCGCCGACAAAGCGCTTGAACACCGTGGTGAAATGCGCCTGGGTCTGGAAGCCCACGGTCAAGGCGATATCGACCAGAGCGACTTCGGCCTGCTTGAGCAGCTCCTGGGCGCGCTCGATGCGGCGCCTCAACAGATATTCGTGAGGCCGGTCACCGACGGCTGCACGGAACTGTGCGGCGAAATGCATCCGGCTCAGGCCGGCGACCGCGGCCATGTCCTGAAGCGTGACCTTGGCGGCCAGATTCTTGTCGACATATTCCAGAACGCGCTTGAGGCGCCAGGTCTGCAGCGATCGTACAGTCCGGCAGGTCCCTTCCGCGTGAACACTATCGGCCGGGTCGAGTGCGGCCGGTGCGCCGGACGCTTGCCGGCTGAACGTCCGGGTGAGGATCGCAAGCCGCAAGGCGTCGGCCATGATCGCCGAATGGGCATCGTGCGCGGCTTCGGTTGCCGCGAGTGCGTCCGACAGGCGCCGCATGACCGGATCGGCGGCTTCCGCTGCAACCGCCTCCGCGCTCTCGACGGGCTGCTCCGCAAGGAGTTTTGCAGAGAGCCGGAAGCGAGGACCACGATCGGCGGATCGTTCAACGTCGGCCGCATTCGTCTCGACCGCGAGGGCCACGTCCAGGTGAACGAAGGACAGCATCGTTCCGTTTTCGCCAAACCGGTCGGGGAGGTTCGAGAGCCCGGTCCGCTGGCGATCGATTGCCGAGATATCGATCGCGCGAACGTCATGATCCTTGATTGCCTGTGAGCGTGACATCTGCAGCGACATCGTCGAATCTCCTTGTCCCGTTTTCGATCCGGCATCGCCTGATCGGCTTGTCCGAATGTCGTGGGAGCAGAGTAGTTCGGCGGTTCGCGCGATCCATTCTACGCGCGGGTGCATCGATAGGTTCTCGGGTTAACCGTGTCATACCTAGGTATGATCGCGACATGTTCGCCGGGTGAGCGCGACGGTGCTGCGATGACCGGCATCGCTGATGCGGACGCGAATCGCGGCGTGCGGTGCCTGCGGTAAGTTGACGCGCTTTTGCACAAATCCGCCGATGGAACCACGCGAGCCGGCCGGTTTCTCCCCTGAATGCCGGCTGCTGGTACTTTCGCCGGATTGCGTGGCGCGCAGGTCTTCCACGAGAGCACGAAAATCACGCCGCGGGATGTTGTGAACGCGATCAAATCGCGGCATCAACGCGCAGGTATGAGAAGAGCGACTGCCAGTGACGATAACGACTCATGATCGACCCACGGGTTCATCCATGAGCCGCGCCGGCTTGCGGCTCTGCTCCGCCATCCTTGCCATCGCGGTCTTCCTGGTTGACGTGCTGACGCCGCTCGAGGGCGCGGTCGCGGTTCTCCATGTCGTGGCGGTCCTGCTCGCGGCGAAGACCAACCGGCGCGACGATACCATCGTCGCCGCGGCCGGCTGCGTCGTCCTGACGGTTATCGCCTATCTGCTGTCGCACGATCTGGAGAGCATCGCCTCGCCCACCGTTCGCGCGCTGGTGAGCCTCGCCGCGATCGGGATCACGACCCTGCTGGCGCTGCAGAATCACGCGGCGACGAAGCGCCTCGCGGCGCAGGCGCGGCTGCTCAACCTCTCGCATGACATGATCTTCGTCAGGGATCGCGTTGGCGTGATCACCTTCTGGAACAAGACCGCCGAGCAGGCCTATGGCTGGTCGGTCGACGAGGCGGTCGGACAGCTCGCCGACAAGCTTCTGCAAACCACCTATCCCGACCGGCGCGAAGTCATCGAAACCGGCCTGCTCGGCGCGGGCCGATGGGAAGGCCGCGTGCAGCAGCGGACCAAGGACGGCGCCGTGCTCACCGTCGATGCCCGATGGGCCTTGCAGCACGACCGTCTCGGCAAGCCCGTCGGGGTTCTCGAGACGCATACCGACGTCACCGACCGCGTGGTCGCGCACAGCGCACTGGTGCAGAGCGAGCAGCGATACCGCCGGATGTTCGACGCCAGCCGGATCGGCGTGGTCGAAGAGGACTGGAGCGAAGTCCGAATCGCACTGCAATCGCTGGACACCGCGGCAGCCGGCCTTCGCGACCATCTGGCGCAACATCCTGATTTCGTGCGGAATGCCCGCCGGCTCGCCAAAATCACCGACGTCAATCCGGCCCTGCAAAAGATGGCAGGTGCAAACGGTGCCTCGGCCTTTATCGAGAATGTGGACCTGCTTCTCGGTGAGAACGACCGGAGTTTCCTCGGCGCATTGATCGCTTTTGCGGAAGGCGAGCCGTTCTACGAAGGCGAGACCGAGCTCGTCAGGTTCGACGGGCGCAAGGTTCCCGTGCTGTTCACGATCACGTTTCCGTCCGGGCCCCACGGCGATCGCAACGTGCTCGCCTTTGTCGTCGACATCACCGAGCGCAAGCAGGCGCAGGATGCACTGCTCGCGGCGCAGGCGGAGCTGGCCCATGCCGCGCGCGTCGCCACCCTCGGCGAGCTCACCGCCTCGATTGCCCACGAGGTCAACCAGCCGTTGGCGGCGATCGTCACCAGCGGCGAGGCCGGCCTGCGCTGGCTGCGGCGCGAGGTGCCCAATCTGGACGAGGTCGCGGCCACGATCACCCAGGTCGTCGCGGCAGGCCGACGTGCCAGCGAGATCGTAGCTCGCATCCGGACCTTCCTGAAGAAAGCGCCCGTCCAGCAGGACAGTATCGATATCGCCGAGATCATCGAGGACGCGGCCCTTCTGGTCGCGCGGGAGCTCGCCAATGACGATGTCGTCCTCACCTCCGAGATCGAGCATGGCCTGAGGCCAATTCGCGGCGATCGGATTCAGCTTCAGCAGGTGCTCATCAATCTGCTGGTCAATGCCGGCCAGGCCATGGCGGACCAACCCGGTTCCCGCACCGTCAAGCTGCGCGCCAGCGCCATTGACGGCGAGCGTCTCGCCATCATGGTCCAGGACAGCGGTCCCGGTATCAGGCCTGACGACATGCCGCGCCTGTTTGATCCGTTCTTCACGACGAAACCCGGGGGAATGGGCATGGGACTTGCGATCTGCCGAACGACGGTGGAAGCTCACGGCGGCCGGCTGTCGGTCCAGAGCACGCCCGGCGCGGGGGCGACATTCCGCCTGACCCTGCCATACGCCGAAGAACATCCGGGACCATGACACGACCAGACCAAGTGCAGCCGCCTGCCCAATCCGTCAACTCGATTGTCATCATCGTTGATGACGACGCCGGAATCCGCGCCTCGCTCGACAGCCTGTTCCGGTCCGTCGGCCTCGAGACGCGCCTGTTCGCCTCGCCCGCCGAACTGCTCGGCGGCTCACTCCCAGACCGCCCAGGCTGTATCGTGCTGGACGTCCGCCTTCCCGGCGTGAGCGGGCTCGATCTGCAGGGCCAGCTCGTGCGGCAGGGCATCAGACATCCCATCATCTTCATGACCGGCCATGGCGATATTCCGATGTCGGTGCGCGCCATGAAGGCCGGCGCGGTCGATTTCCTCGCCAAGCCGTTTCGCGACCAGGACATGCTCGATGCGGTCACGGCGGCACTCGAGCGCGACGCGCAGGACCGTGCCGAAGCCGCGACCAAGGAGGATATCCGCGCTCAATACGAGACCCTGACGGCGCGCGAGCGCGAGGTGATGGGCCATGTCACCGCCGGCCTGATGAACAAGCAGGTCGCCGCCCTGATCGGCCTCAGCGAGATCACGGTCAAGATCCACCGCGGCAACGTCATGCGCAAGATGGAGGTGCGGTCGCTGGCCGACCTCGTCCGCAAGGCCGAGGCGCTCGGGGTTTCCCAGACCCGAAGGACTACGGACCAAACCTGAGTATAATTCCGGCGGGACCGTCCCGGGTGCATATAGGGCGTCATCGGCCGTGCCAAGGGAGATATCCTCCTTGCGGAACACCGCGGTCAGGATTGTACGCCAATGGCCAAGACCCCGGTGATTGCGATCGTGGACGATGACGAAGGCGTTCGCGCCTCGCTTGCGAGCCTCGTGCGTTCGGTCGGCTACGAGGCCCAGGCCTACGAATCCGGTCTGGATTTCCTGCGGCGGGCGCCGGGAGACGATCCGGAATGCATGATCGCCGACGTCCAGATGCCCGAGATCACCGGTGACGAGTTGCAGGCCCGGCTGATTGCCGCCGGCCGCCGTTTCCCGATCATCTTCATGACGGCGTTTCCGAGCGAAACCGTGCGTCAGCGTGTCATGGCCGCAGGCGCGCATTGCTATCTCGGCAAGCCGTCCAGCGGTGACGAAATCATTCGCTGCCTTGAAGAGGCGCTGGCAAGCCACGGGCCGCAATAGTCCAGTCCGCCGCTGGGCGGACGAGCACGGTTTTTCCCTTTGTTCCAATTGAACTTTTCACGACCCGCGGTCGCACCCACTCGCATTTGCAAAATCTAATACCGCTTCAGCTTCCTTAACGAGCCTCCCGACGCGGTCGCACCTATCGTTCGAACACGGATCAATTGCATTCTGCTGCCGTCCCGACGGCAGCAGAATCCAGGATAGGGGACGAACGATGCTTACTGATATGCAAGCGGCCGGCGCCCGGGTGACGTATCAGCCCAGCCACCGCGAACCGGCTTTCCCGCAAGAGTCTCTCGCATTTCCCCTCGAACGAAGGTGGCGCCAGCCCGGCCAACATGCCGGCATCGCGTCCGAGGACATCACGATCTCGCGCTGGATCTCTGCACAAACAGGCATAAGGCACGAAGGAGCCCGGACACCTTGCGACCGATACTTCCTGGCCATCGCCTTGAAAGCAACACGCGTCAAACTGACCAGAGGTCGTCACACCGTCTTTGACGGCGTCATGCCCGCAGGCACGCTGTATATCGGCGCACCGTCGCAGCGGCTCAGTGCGCAGTTCTACGCGCCGTGCGATTTCCTGCACTTCCACGTCTCTGCCGGCCGTTATTTTTCGCCTCTACGGCCCGGAGCAGGACCCGCCGCGCCGGAAGGCCTCAACGACCTGGTCCTGCTCCGTGACCCGTTTGCCGAGCAGCTTGCGAAAGCGCTGACCGAACGCGGCCATTCGGTCGACCGGGAATTCGCACGCTGTATCGGCCGGACGCTGGCAATGCACATCGCCCGGCGCGAGCTCCCTCACGCGAAAGTCAATGCGTTGCCGAAATGGCGGCTGCGGCGCATCGAGGAGTATGTCGGGACGAACTTTGACCACGGCATCACCCTCTCCGAGCTCGCCAAGGTCGCCGGACTGTCGCGGATGCATTTCGCGGCCCAGTTTCGTGCCGCGACGGGATACCGGCCACGCGAATACCTGCTGCACCAGCGCATCGAGCATGCGAAATTGCTGCTGTCGAATTCCGAGACGGCGTTGGTCGAAGTCGCGCTGACCGTCGGCTTCTGCACGCAGGCGCATTTCTCGACCGTGTTTAAACGCGTGACGGGCGACACGCCCGCGCGCTGGCGCTGCGCCAGCCGGAACGCATCGGCTTCGGCCAGGCTCTCCGCCCGCGATCCGGCTTCGACATCGAAGACCGTGGCTCACATGCTGCCCGCGGACTTCCTGTGAATCATGCGAAATGAGAAACAGAAGGGGTTCGTGAAATACTTTGGTTACGGGATCGGCGATGCTGTGCGTGTTAGGTGACCGAGACCCCCCAAGTCACCGCTCGAGCCTCCCTCCTCCCTGGGCATACGAGCATCTAGGGGCCGTCCTCCCCAAGGCGGCCCCCTTTTTTCGAAAGCACTGCACGATCGATTGCGGCCTCTGTTCGGACCAATCGGCGCTAGGCGCCGAGGTGACGCGCAATCCAGGCGCGGACACCCTGAAGACTCCTGAAATCATCCAGTGAGCGCGCCGGAAATCCCGGCTCGACCTCCGCAATCATCTTGCTGAGCGCCTGTCCCGGTCCAAGCTCGAGAAAAATCGTGGCGCCCGCCTCAAAGCAGCTCTCCAGGCAATTTGCCCACTGCACGGTTTGCGAAATCTGCGCGGCGAGCTTGTCGAGGCCGATCTCGGCGGAGACGACCGTAGCGCCGTCGATACCGCTCAGGATGCGCGCGCCGGCGGCCGGCGGGAACGTGACCTGCGCCGACCGCAACACCTCGCGAAACGCCGCCGCCGCTCCGGCGAGCCGTTCAGTGTGGGAAGCGACCTCGACCGGCAGATCGACGACCATTGCCGCGTGCATCGCCCGCGCCTCTGCGGCGATTGCGTTCAATGCCTCCCGGCTCCCGCCGATCACGAAGGCGTCGCCGGGATTGATGATGGCGATCGCCGCGCCGCAGCGCCCGCAGAGGCGGTGGACGTCGCCACGAGAAAGTCCGCGCACGAAGACCAGGCCGTCACCGGCGTGCGTGAAGGCGTCCATGGCCTCCGCACGGCGCGCGACGAGGTCGAGCGTGACGGTCGCTTCGAACAACCCGGCGCCCCAGGCAGCAACCTCGCCGACGCTATAGCCGGCGATGACGGCGCCATGCGGAATGACATCCTTGAGCGCCGCCGTGGCGGCCAGCGCCTGCAAGGTGCACAGGATCTGGCTGGCGCGGTTGCGATGCAGGGCCTCGTCGGGCTCGCTGCGCACGAAATCGCGCGGATCCCTGCCGCCCAGCAATGTTGCGGCATGGGCAAACAGGTGCGCAGCTTCCGGTGCGTCGCCGGTGAGGGCGAACATCTCCCGGTGTTGCCTGCCTTGCCCCGAGCACAGGATCGCAAGCGTCATCGCCGCCGCCTAGTTCGGAAAGAGCGTTGCGATCGCAATCGCCAGGGTCACGACACTGAACGCGGTACTCGCAATGACCATGGATCCCGCCCTGGCGGAATCCAGCCGGTAGTTGACGGCGAACAGGATGCCGAAAAAGCCGGAAGGTACGGCGGCGAGCAGAATGGCCGTCTTCGCGACATCCGCCGCGACCGGAATGACGCGAATGACCGCAACTGCCAACAGCGGGCGCACGATGTCCGAGGCCAATGTTGCAGCGACGATCTTCCAGTCAAGCCGAAACGACTGCGCCGACAGAATGGCTCCGGTGAGGAACAGGGCGACGCCGGCAGCCGAACTTCCAATCAGCGCGAGGCTTGCACGGGCCAACGCGTCGAGGCTCACATCAGATAACGAGAACAGGATGCCAAGCGCCGGCGCGAGCACCACCGGCTTGGTGATCGCACGCCGAATTGCCGTCAGGACCTGCCGTGCCGCCATTTGCTCGCCGCGAGCCTTGGCGGCGCCCATTTCCGCCATGATCAGGGTCAGCGGACTGATGAGGATCGAGCCCGCCGCCAATGCGACGGCAACCGGCACAGTGCCGGCCGGCCCCACGATTGACGTCATGATCGGAAGGCCCACGCCGGCGAGATTCGGAAAGCCGATCGTCAATGCCTGTAACGATGCCTCCGACCGGGGCACCTTGGAAAAGCTGCGTGCAGCAAAATACCAGGTGAGATAGAGCAGCAGCATCGTCACGCCGAGCACCAGAAAGAGCGGGATCTGCTCGATCATCTCGCGGCGCGACGCCCAGGCTGTGGCCGCGAACAGCGACGCCGGCAGCGCGAAATCCATCACCAATGCGTTGAGGGCGTCGACGTGAAGATTGTCGACGATATGAAATTTTCCGGCGGCGTATCCCAGCAATAGAACGAAGAAGACCGGCACCAGCGCCATCAGGATCGCGTTGGACATCATGGAATCGGCCTTTCATGGGCGTCGACAAAGAGTGTCATTGCAAGCAGGTCGGCCGATCCACCCGGGCTGAGGCGACGGGCAACGAAGCTTTCGTGGATCGACTGCGCCTGTGCACGCCAGCCGGACGCGCCGACGCCGCCTGAAGCGATGAAGCGACGCGCCGCATCATGTGCAAAGCGAAGGCCGTCGAGCCCGCCGCGATGCAGGAGGTTGGTGTCTTCGACGAACGCGATCAGAGCAAAGCACGCCTCGGCCCGGGCAGCTTCCATATTCTCCGGCAGGACAGACGCGGCCCTGCGCAACGCCGGCAAGCCGATTCCGTAGACACTGGGAAATCCGTTCGCGGCCTCGATACGCGCACCGCCCGCGCGAAAACGGCGGCGCGCCACGCTGCCATGGCTGTGCAGCAACACCGGACCGCCGAGGATGCTGTCGCCCCACAGGCGCGCCACGACATCGCCGAGCGGAAGCGCGGGATCGACCAACCCGCCGGCTTTCGCGCCGGCCGCCGCGCACAGCAGGCCGAGCCCGAAGATGGCGCCGCGGTGCGTGTTGACGCCCGCGGTCGCCGCCAGCATGGCGCGCTCCGCCTCAAGACCGATGATCCGCAGCCGTCCCATGCCGCAGCCAAACGCGCCCGCATCGGCCAGCTGTTGCAGATAGGGCCTGATCGCCGCAGCGCTGCGACGAAACGTGCCCGCATCCATATCGTCGTGGCTGCCATTGTCGACATGGCTCACCAGACCCGGCTTCGGCCAGGTTTCGAGCTCCTTGACGAGGCAATCGGCGGCGACGGCGCCGATGGCAGAGACATCAGGCGCGATCTGCGCCCGGCGCAGGGATGGCCGTTCCACGCCTCTTGCGGCCGTGATGATCATGATGCCATCGCTCCCGACATGAATTGATGCCTGCCGAGCAGGACCACCCGCTCGATGCTCTTGACCAGAAGCTCGCTCGCGCCGCCGTGGAATTCGCGCCAGTTGACCGCAGCGCCGTCGGCACCCATCAACTCGCCATCGAGCCGCATCGGCGCGCCGGTCTCGATCGCGGCGACATCGGCGACGAAGCGATCGATGTCGGTTTCGCGGCGAAACTCGAACAGGACATCGAGGTCGGAACGGCCGGTAACGTAGTCGAGCCCGGTCAACGCCTGCCAGGCCAGGCTGCCGAAGACGCGCACGTCCACCGCATGGCGAAGTGCCAGCCCGTCGAGCCGGTCGAGCGCGGGCCACCAGTTGCGCGGCGCGTAAGCCCGCGTCTGCCGCAGCAACGGCGGCCTCGCGACCGAGGCGACGTGGTCGATATCGACCAGAAGCGAGATCCGCTTCTTGCCGGCCGAAGGCGGCAAGGGCAGGCCCAAGGCGAGGCCGGTCGCCTCGGATGGCAAAGCGCGTCGCCTGACCGTCGGCCATCTCATTCGAGGCCAGCGCGCCAGAAGGGACTCGGTTGCGAGATCACCGCGCGCATCCAGCATCGCGCGCCAGCCTGCGGGGCTGACGAAGACGAGGTCGTGACGACCGGGTGGCCGTTCACCGGGTTTGCAGGGCGAGGTCACGAACGCGCTCCGCGATATCGGCGGCCTTCAGCCGGCCACCGCGCTCCTTGCCGAGCGCATCCCGCCGATCCTGCTCAGCAGGCATGTCGGCGAGCAGCGCCTCCAGCTGGTCGGCGAGCGAATTGGCATTGCTCCACGTCCTGTGAACGGCGCCCATTTGCGCGAGATTGGACAGGCCCGGCGCGAATACCGGCGTCGACTTCGCCTTCTCCTGCAGCGCCTCAATCGATAGCTTGGTGACCTTCGCCATCGACGGCAGGTCCATCACTGCGGGATCGGCCCCGGGCAATCCGACCAGCACGCGCGTCGCAAGACCCGTCGCAAGCAGAGCGCCCGCAGCCGAGTGGCCGTAGAGAAGACCGATCGTTGGACGACCGTACATGTCCGCGTGGATCAGCACCTTGGCCAGATGCGCGAGGAACTCGTTCAGTCCGAGCAATTCGTCACGCTTGCTCATGCGCTGGCTGTCGCTGTCGACGAGGACCAGAATCGGCCCGGAGTCCCGGTCAATCGACTCCAGGACGTGGCCCGACAGCCTGATCGCTTCGTCGACGCCTAGCGCCGTCCGGTCTGCAACACCAAGCACGAGGATCCGGCCGCCGGATCGCAGCGTCGCCGAGCCGAGGATGACGCCGTTGTCGTTCCTCACCTCATGGCCGTCGAGAAAGAGCGAAGCGAGGATATCATCGAGCGTCACGGCTGGTCCTCCCGATCCGGTTGGCAAGGGCAATGAACTCATGGGCCGGCAGCTCGGGAACGGCCTCGGCATGCGCGACGCCTTCTGCCGTCCAGATCTCGACGGCATCGCCGCAGTCACCGAAGCTGCGCAGCCGGTCGGCAAGCCGCCGCTGCTCGGCCTTCAGCCTGTCGAGACCGAAAGGTCCAACCAGGCCGAGCAGCTCCAGCGCGGCCTCACGAAAATCCTGCACATTGTCGTCGACGAAGGCATCGGCGGCGCCGAGCAGGCGGCGATGCTTGCCTCCCATGGTCCGCCAGACCAATGCGCGATCGCGGGAATCGAACTCCTCGACGCCGCGATTGGTCTCGATCACTTCGGGGCCCGACACTGCGATGCGCCCGGGTTCCGACACGGCCAGCGCGGAGCAACAGCCCGCGATCAGGCCGCCGCCGCCGTAGCATCCGGACCTGCCGCCGATCAGGCCGATGACTTTCACGCCGGCGCTGCGCGCTTCCATCACGGCGCGCATGATCTCGGCGATAGCAAGCTCGCCGGCATTCGCCTCCTGCAAGCGGACGCCGCCGGTATCGAGCAGGATCAGGACCGGGGTCGAGCCGATCTGGCGCGCGGCGCGGAGCAGCCCGATCAGCTTGGCGCCGTGTACCTCACCAAACGCGCCGCCCATGAAGCGGCCTTCCTGCGCGGCGACGAACACCGGCGAGCCGTCGAGGCGACCTTGACCGACGACGATGCCGTCGTCGAATTGCTCGGGAAGATCGAATATCTTCAGATGCGGGCTGACCTCGCGCCGCTCCGGACCAATGAACTCGACGAAGCTGCCGGCGTCGAGCAGCAGCTCCAGTCGCGTGCGGGCCGACGCCTCGTAGAAGCTGGTGTTGCGGGCCCGTTCGGCCGGGCTGATGTCCTTGAGCGGAGCAGTCATTGGCCGGCCTCCGCGATCAAGCGCACCGCCTGCGCCAGCCGAAGCGACACCGTATCCGGACGCGCGCCTCCGTCATTGATCGAGAACTTCAGCCCGCCCGGCGAATAGCGCTCGACGAAATCGCTGATCACGGCACTCCAGACTGCTCCGAAGCCCACGGCCGCAGTCTTGATGTCCACGGCGCATTCCGCATCCGGCAAGCTCCGCTCGACCAGCACTTCCAGATTTCCGGAAGCGACCACGCCGACAATCGCGCTTTGCCTGGTGCCGCCGGCTCGCGCGCGAACCTGGTGTTGAAAGTTGAGATCTTCCATGGTCCGTCCCTCACCAATTCCTGAATTTTGACGGCGGTGCGTAGAGTCCGCCCGACCAGCGCACGAGGTCCTTGATCGAGCGCGCCGCCAGCAGGCTGCGGTCCGCGTCGAGCGGATTGACGCCGAGATCTTCCGGCCTGCGGATCACGCCGCGCTCGCGCAGGCGCGAGACCATGTTGCGATCGCGCCTGCGACCGACATCAGTGTAGCCGGCGACGCCGCGGATAGCCTGCTCGCGCTCCTGCGCGGTCCGGCACAGTAGGAGATTCGCCACGCCTTCCTCGGTGACAATGTGCGTGACGTCATCGCCATAGATCATGACCGGCGCGAGTTCGAGATTGAGCTTCTCCGCGAGCTCGATCGCATCGAGCTTCTCGACGAACAGCGGCACGTTCTTGTCGCCGAAAGTCTCGCCGATCTGCACGACCAGCTTGCGGCCGCGCCGTAGCGGCGCCGGACTGTCGGGATCGGCCTCCGCTCCGGCCTTCAGCCAGGGCTCGCTCGGATGACGCCGCCCGCGGGCGTCCGCTCCCATGTTCGGGGCGCCGCCGAAGCCCGCGATGCGCGAGGCGGTGACGGTCGACGAGTTCCCTTGCAGATCGATTTGCAGCGTAGAGCCGATGAACATGTCGCAGGCATAGAGCCCGGCGGTCTGACAGAAGGCGCGGTTGGAGCGCAACGAGCCGTCGGGACCGGTGAAGTAGATGTCGGATCTGGCGCGGATGTAGTCGTCCATGCCGACCTCCGATCCGAACGAGTGAATCTGCCGCACCCAGCCGGACTCGATCGCGGGAATGAGCGCGGGATGGGGATTCAACGCGAAGTGGGTCGCGATCGTCCCCTTCAGCCCCAGCCTCTCGCCGAATGTCGGCAGCAGGAGCTCGATCGCGGCCGTGCTGAAGCCGATGCCGTGATTGAGCCGCTGTACGCCATAGGGCGCATAGATGCCCTTGATCGCGAGCATCGCTGTCAGGATCTGGCCTTCCGTGATCGCGGCCGGATCGCGCGTGAACAGCGGCTCGACGAAGAACGGCTTGTCGGCCTTGACGATGAAATGGACACGGTCCGCCGGGATGTCCACGCGCGGAACGGTGTCGACGATTTCGTTGACCTGTGCGATCACGACGCCGTCCTTGAACGCGGTCGCCTCGACCACGGTCGGGGTGTCCTCGGTATTCGGGCCGGTGTAGAGATTTCCCTCGCGGTCGGCGCTGACGGCGGCGATCAGCGCGACGTGCGGCGTGAGGTCGATGAAATAGCGGGCGAACAGTTCGAGATAGGTATGGACCGCGCCGAGCTCGATCTTGCCGCCGAACAGCATGCGCGCGATCCGCGCCGATTGCGGTCCGGAATAGGCATAGTCGAGCCGCTTCGCGACGCCGCGGTCGAACAGGTCCAGATGTTCGGGCAGAACGACACCCGACTGCACCATGTGCAGATCGTTGACCCTGGACAGATCGACAGCCAGCAGCGCGCGGCTCAGCAGATCCGCCTGCTTCTGGTTATCGCCCTCCAGGCAAACCCGGTCGCCCGGCCGGATCACGGCCTCCAGCAGGCGCGTGACGTCGTGTGCTTCGACGACCTTGCCGCGGGCAAAGCCGGCTCCCGCGGCAATGCGCGCGTCGCGCGCGGCTCGATTGTTCTGCCAGCTTGTCATGACCGTCATTCCCTCAGACAAGTGCCGCACAGAAGCATCAGCGCTTCTTCGCTTCTTCGATTGCATTCGTGAAATTGCGGGACATTCGGGGCGGCGGGAGTGCTGTCACCCCCGCCGTCCTTCCTTCTGCCGGCCGTGCGTCAGGACCGGCAAAAACGGGCGTCAGCGGGTAGCGGGCTGCGGGATGCTGCGCGCGGCGCGGGCGATCACGGCCGCCACTTCCTTCGGATGAGACTCGTAGACCGAGTGGCTGGCGCCTGGGATTACCGTTGTCTGGCTTTTCGCGCGCTCGTAGTACCAGCGCTCGAGATCCGGATTGATGATCTGATCGCTGCCGGCGACGATGCCCCAGCTCGGCTTGGTCTTCCACGCGGCCGCCGTCAGCGGCGTACTGAACACCTGCGTCGCTGCCAGCACCTGGGATCGCGCGACGAACTCGGCGCGCTCACGCGGCAGATCGGGCGCGAACAGCTTCGGGAATTGCACGGGATCGAGATAGGTGAATTTGTCGGGCGTGACCTTGATGACGCCTTCGGTCTTGCCGAGGACGCTCGGTGTCTTCTTGCCGAGCGCCGATTCGTCCTCGCCGACGTCGGGCGCGTGCGCGGCGACGTAGACCAGGCCGACGACATTGGGATGCACACCCGCCTCTGTGATGATCGAGCCGCCATAGCTGTGGCCGACGAGGAGCGTCGGGCCGTCCTGGAGATCGAGGATGCGCTTTGCTGCCGTGACGTCGTCTGCAAATGTCGTCTCGGGCTCCTGCACCATGGTGACGCGGAAACCTTCCTTGGTCAGGATCTCGTAGACCGGCTTCCAGCCGGACGCATCCACCCAGGCGCCGTGCACCAGGACGATATTTTTCAGGGGTTCGGCGCGCGCGGGGGCAACGGTCGCCATCAAGGAGAGCGCAGCGGCAAAGGCGAGACCAGCGTTGAGGTATTTCATGTCAGGATCACTCCGGGTTGGAATGACGTGACACTAATTTCGAGGCTTGCCTGCGTATTTCGGCAAACAACTGTCCTTGCCACTTCGCACGCCGCAGCACGCAAGCTGCGACAATCAGCGCCCGAACATCATCCCGAGATGCAACTCTAACCGAAGGCCCATGTCATGCACACTGACATTCATGACATGATTTCTCGCGAGCGTGAACGGCCGGCGTTCGGACATGAAAGACGATCGATGCGCACTCTGTCATTCACCACAACGTTCATGACGTCACTCCAAATCCGAACATAGGATCGACCAATGACCTCCACCGCAACGTGCCGGGCCGCCCTCTTCGTCCTGCTCAGCGCAACAATGCCGGCTCATGCCGGCACCTGCACGGATGACATCGCGCAAACCCAGGCCCAGCTGGATCTGGCCATCGAGAAGGACGCGGGCTCCCACGGCTGGAAGCCGGAGAGCCTCAACGCGCTGCGCAGCCATCAACCGACGCCCCGCTCGCTCGCCGAAGCCGAAGGGAGCAACGGCGTCGATTTCACTGATGCGCTCGATTCGCTCGAGCGCGCGCGCGCCGCCAATCGCACCGGCGATATCGCCGCGTGCAGCCAGGAGATCGCGCACGCGCGCGCCATCCTGAGATAGCGAAAGCCGTTTTAGGGCCGACGACGCGGCGACGCGCCAAAATGGTCGCGCGAAAGAGAATGAGACGCGCGAAGCACGTGTTACGCCTCGCCGTCGTGCAGCCGGGGAGCAGGACGTGCGTTCTCGAAATACCCGCGCTCCCGCGGCTTCCTATTGTTCGATCGCAGTCAGCCGGAGTTTTCAGCCATGCGACAACGGCATTCAACATATAAGTGTGTGATGCTTGCGATCGCCATGCTGTGGCTGGTCCCGGCTGCGGCCAACGCTCAAACAACGATGCCGGGCATGCAGCCGCCTGCCGGAATGCTTGCGACGTCGCCGCTCAACCCGCAATCCACGCGACCTGTAGGCATCCCGCTGGGATCGACCGAGATCGCAACGCCTGGCATCTCGCCGATCAATCCCGTGCAAAGCACGATGGGCTGTGCCGGGTCCGGCAACGCCGGATCCAGCGGAGCATTGTTCGACGGCGGCGGGCTGTCCGGCACCTCGTCGACCAATTGCGCCGGCAGCAGCGTGGCACCGTCGTCCCTGCCCTCGACATCGACGGTCGGGCGCGTCGGAATTCCGCTGGGCTCCACCGAAATTGGCGGCGCCGGAATTAGTCCGTCCGTGCCGGTGCCCGGCCCCACATCCATGGGCAGCACGACGTCGATCGACGGCTCCGGCAATCCCTGAGATCAAGAAGGACCATCGCCGTGAAACGGACCCTCACCATTGTGATCGTTACTCTCGCCGTGATCCTGGCCGGCGCGGGCTTCTGGTTCTTCGGCACCGACCAGAAGCCGGCCGTAGCCGCCGCACCCGTGCCCACCGCCGTGCCGGTGGTCGCCGCCACCATCACGGGCAAGGACGTGCCGATCTATCTGCGCGGCATCGGCACGGTGATCGCCTACAACACCGACGTCGTGCGCAGCCAGATCCAGGGGCAGATCGTCAAGATCGCCTTCACGGAAGGACAGACCGTCAAGGCCGGCGACCTCCTGGCCCAGATCGATCCGCGTCCTTACGAAGCGCAGATCGAGCAGCTGACGGCCAATCGCGACAGGGACCAGGCGCAACTGACGAATGCCGAGGCCAATCTCTCCCGCTACAATCAGCTCGGCGACAAGGGCTACGCGACGCCGCAACTGATCGAGACGCAGACCGCGCAGGTGGCCCAGCTAAAGGCCGCCGTCAAAGCGGACCAGGCCCAGATCGACGAGGCCAACGTCCAGCTCAGCTACACGCGCCTGACGTCGGCCATTCCCGGCATCACCGGCGTTCGCCAGATCGATGTCGGCAACGTGATTCACCCGACCGACCCCAACGGTCTCGTCGTCGTCACCCAGATCGAGCCGATCTCGCTGCTCTTCACGCTGCCGCAGACCGACCTGCCCGTGATCCAGGAGCACGTCGCAAAGGGTGAGCTGAAGGTCATCGCCTACAGCCAGGACAACAAGACGAAGCTCGACGAAGGCACGCTGCTGCTGGTCAACAACGAGATCGCGGGGACCACCGGCACCGTGCAGCTCAAGGCGGTGTTCCCGAACCATGAGCACCGGCTGTGGCCGGGCCAGCTGGTGAACGCGCGCCTGCTGCTCGAGATCCGGAAGGGCGCGCTCACCGTCGCCGGTTCGGCCGTACAGCAGGGGCCGAACGGCAGCTATGTCTATGTCGTGACCGGCGGCGAGACGGCCGCCTTGCGTTCCGTTCACGTCGCACAAATCAGCGATGGCCAAGCCCTGATCGACCAGGGACTGAAATCCGGCGACGTCGTCGTGATCGACGGCCAGTACCGGCTCGCGGAAGGCAGTCGCGTTCGCGAGCTGCACGGCAAGGCCGCGCGTGAAGCCGACCTGCAAAGCGCCGTGCAGGACGCAATCCCATGAACCTCTCCGCCCCCTTCATCCTGCGGCCGATCGCAACCGCCCTGCTGATGGCGGGCTTGCTGCTGTGCGGGCTTGCCGCCTATCCGCTGCTGCCAGTCGGCGCGCTGCCGAACGTCAACTATCCAACCATCCAGATCTCGGCGCAATTGCCCGGCGCCGACCCCGGAACGATCGCCTCGTCGCTGGCCACGCCGCTCGAGCAGCAGCTCAGCCAGATCCCCGGCGTCACCCAGCTCACCTCGTCCAGCGCGCTTGGCGTGGCCCAGCTCACGGTGCAATTCGAGCTGTCGCGCACGGTGGATGGTGCGGCAGTGGACGTGCTGGCCGCGATCAATGCCGCGAGCCCGTTCCTGCCGCCGAACATCCCCTACCCCCCGACGATCCGGAAGGTGAATCCGGCGGAGACGCCGATCATGCTGATCGCGCTGACGTCGGACTCGCTGCCGCTGACCACGGTCGACGCTTATGCGGAGAACATCCTGCTGCCGAAGATTTCGCAGGTGCCGGGCGTCGGTCTCGTCGGCATCGGCGGCCAGCAGAAGCCCGCGATCCGCGTTCGCGTCAATCCGCAGGCGCTCGCCGCCCGCGGCATCGGCCTCGAAGACGTCCGCACCGTGATCGCCGGCGCTAATGTCGACCTGCCCAAGGGCACGCTCAACAGCCCGCGCGTCACCTATACGCTGAACACCAACGATCAGCTACTCAAGCCCTCCGCCTATGAAGACCTCATCATCGCCTATCGCAACGGCTCGCCGGTGCGGATACGCGACATCGGTACGGCGGTCGACGGGCCCGAGAACGACCTCCTGGCCGGCTGGTACGGCAAGGATCGCGCCATCATCCTGGCCGTCCAGCGCGTTCCCGGCGCCAACGTGATCGAGACCGTCGACCGCATCAAGAAGCTGCTACCGCAACTGCAGGCCTCCGTTCCCCCGGCAATCAAGGTGACGATCGCCGCCGACCGCACCGCCACCATCCGCGCCGCCGTCTCCGACGTTCAATTCACGCTGTTGCTGACGGTCGCGCTCGTGGTGATGGTCATATTCCTGTTTCTGCGGAATCTCTGGGCCACCATCATCCCGGCGATCACGGTTCCCCTGTCGCTGGTCGGCACGTTCGCGGTGCTTTACGTGCTCGGCTACAGCCTGGACAACCTCTCGCTGATGGCGCTCTCGATCGCGGTCGGCTTCGTCGTCGATGATGCCGTCGTCGTCATCGAGAACATCGTGCGCCATCTCGAGCAGGGCATGACGCCGATGCAGGCCGCGCTCAAGGGTTCCAGCGAAATCGGCTTCACGATCGTCTCCATCACGCTGTCGCTGATCGCGGTGTTCATTCCGCTGTTCCTGATGGGCGGTTACGTCGGCAAGCTGTTCCAGGAATTCGCGATCACGATTACCGCCGCGCTGCTGCTGTCGCTCATCATCTCACTGACGCTGACGCCGATGATGTGCGCGCGGCTCCTGAAGGACGACTCGCGGAGGAAGCACGGCCGGTTCTATCTCGCCTTCGAACGCGGTTTCGATGCACTGCTGGCACTCTATGCGAGAGGCCTGCGCGTCGTGCTGCGCCATCGCTTCGCGACGCTGCTCGTGATGCTCTCGACAGTCGCGCTGACCGGCTATCTGTACGTGATCATACCGAAAGGCTTCTTTCCGCAACAGGACACCGGTCAGATCGTCGGCATCACCGAAGCCGCACAGGACATCTCCTTCCCCGCCATGTCCGAGCGCCAGCAGGCGATCGTCGACATCCTCTCGAAGGATCCAGCGGTCCAGTCGGTGGCGAGCTATATCGGCCCGGGCGGTCCGACCGCGACACTCAACCAGGGACGCATCTTCATCGTCCTGAAGCCGAAGCCAGAGCGCAAGGCCAGCGCCGATCAGATCATCGAACGGCTGGGGCCTCGGCTCGCCCATATCCAGGGCATCAGGCTTTACATGCAGGCCGCGCAGGACATCACCATCGGCGCACGCCTGTCGAAGACGCAGTATCAGTACACGCTGACGGACGCCGATTCCAACGAGCTCACCAACTGGTCGGCGATCTTCCTGGGGAAGCTTCGCGCGCTCGATCTCATCACCGACGTCGCGAGCGACCAGGCCAATGCGGGCCCGCGGCTCGAGGTCACCGTCAATCGCGAGGTCGCATCGAGCTTCGGCATCCTGCCGACGACGATCGACAACACGCTCGACGACGCCTTCGGCCAGCGCATCGTCTCCACGATGTTCACCTCGCTGAACCAGTACCATGTCGTGATGGAAGTCGATCCGCGTTTCCAGTACGGCCCCGAAGCGCTGAAGGACATCTACCTGAACTCGGCCACCGGCCAGCAGGTCCCCCTGAGCACGCTGGTTCACAGCGTGATCAAGCCCGCACCGATTCTGATCAATCACCAGAGCCTGTTCCCCTCGGTGACGATCTCGTTCAACCTCAAGCCCGGCGTCGCGCTGGGCGATGCGGTGGCGGCGATCCAGGAGATCGAGAAGAGCACCGGCAAGCCCGCCTCGCTAACGGCTTCGTTCCAGGGCAATGCGCAGGCGTTCCAGTCCTCCCTGTCGGGCACGCCGCTATTGATCGGGGCGGCGCTGATCGTGATCTACATCATCCTCGGCGTGCTCTATGAGAGCCTGATCCACCCCATTACGATTTTGTCGACGCTGCCTTCGGCTGGCATCGGCGCGCTGCTGCTGCTGCTGGCCGTCCACATGGATCTCAGCGTCATCGCCATCATCGGCATCATCCTGCTGATCGGCATCGTCAAGAAGAACGGCATCATGCTGGTCGATTTCGCCCTCGAGGTGGAACGCCAGCACGGGCTCAGTCCGGAGGAGGCAATCTACCAGGCCTGCACGCTACGCTTCCGCCCGATCCTGATGACGACGATGGCGGCGCTGCTGGGCGGCGTGCCGCTGATGATCGGCTCCGGCACCGGCGCCGAGCTGCGTCAGCCGCTCGGCTACACCATCGTCGGCGGTCTGATGTTGTCGCAGATCCTGACGCTCTACACGACGCCCGTCGTCTATCTCTATCTGGATCGGCTCAGCAATTGGCTCACCGGACGCAAGCCGCGGTCGGCCGAGACATCCACTCCAGCCGCGCGCGAAGCGGATACTGGATTGCGCCATAAATCCGCTTGAGCAGTCGCCTGCATAATGCCAGCTCGATCACGCCTTCGTGCGTTTTGACAAAGCGCCGACGAAAACGCAAAAGACCGGCCTCCGGCGGGGCGGTAAACCTTTTGCATGACGCTCGAACGCCTGGATGGCGCTAACTCCCTACAGCCCCAGCGATGGTGGCGCCGTTTGCTGCCGATCCAGACAATACAGGATCGGATTCTGCTGTGGGCCTGGGGCAGCCTGGTTTTGACCCTGCTGTCCTTCGCCTGTTCACTGCTTGGAGACAATTTTACCGCGATCGCTTTCGCTGCTTTCCTAGCCGCTTCGCTGACGCTCGTCGGCGCGATCATGGATATCACCGCCCAGAAGAAGGCCCATATCGAGCTGGAGCGGAGCGAGCAGCGCTACCGCCATTTGTTCAGCCGCATGCCGATCGCATTCCGGCAGCTCGATGCCAGCAGGCTGGTCGTGCTGTTCCGGAAATTGCGCGCCGAAGGCGTCAAGGACCTCGGCGCGTATTTCGACAGCCATCCCGAGTTCCTCCGGACCTGCATGGACGCGCTCTCGTTTCAGGAGGCCAACGAACGGGCCATCCAGATGTTCGGCGGCGGCGTCGATGGCCATGTCGGACGTTCCATGGCCGTGACCTGGAAGGAGCGTCCCGATACGTTCCGGCGGGCCATGGAGTCCCGTTATCGCGGTGAGACGAACTTCGAGGAAGAGACCCAGATGGTCACGTGGGACGGCCGCGTCGTCGACGTTCTCTTCACGACGGCCCGGGTCGGTCCGATCAACGATCTCGAAGTCAGCCTGGTCGGCACCATCGACATCTCACAGCGTGTTCGCGCCCAGCAGAAGCTCCAGCAGGTCCAGGCCGAATTCGCGCATGCCGCGCGCGTCTCGATGCTCGGCGAGTTCACTGCGTCGATCGCGCACGAGGTCAATCAGCCGCTGGCCGCCATCGCCACCAACGGCGCCGCCGGCCTACGGTGGCTGAACAGGCCCACGCCCGATATCGTCGAGATCCGCAAGACCATCGAGAACATCGTCGTGGATACCCAGCGCGCCGCGAACATCGTGGCGCGCGTTCACGGGATGGCCTCCCGGAAAGCCCCCGAGCAGGCATCCCTGTCGTTCGACGAGATCATTCGCGAAGCGCTTCTCTTCCTTCGACACGAGATGGAATCCCGCAACGTGACGATCCTGCACCGGCCCGATCCGGGCACGCCGCTGGTGCTCGGTGACCGCACCCAGCTCCAGCAGGTGATCGTCAATCTGGCCATCAATGCGGTGCAGGCGATGACACAAGCGGGATATGATGATCGGAAGATCATCATCAGCACGGTCACGCAGGACGCGGCGAAATTGTGCTGCTCCGTGGAGGACAACGGTCCTGGCATCGCCGCCGAACATGTCGATCGGCTGTTTGAAAGCTTTTTCACGACCAAGGACAGCGGGATGGGCATGGGACTGCCGATCTGCCGGTCGATCGTCGAAGCGCATGGAGGCCGGATCGGCGCCGAAGCCCACGGCGCGAATGGCGGCGCCCGGTTCTGGTTCACGCTGCCGATAGCCGTTTCGCCGGCGGATTCGCCGCGCCGCGATCGCCACGCCGAGATGTGACGGGACGTCTCCGGCGCAGTCGCTATTCTCTGGTCGCGGCCGCACGCACCAGGCGGATCGGCACGCCCTTGTATGACGGCGTGAAGCTCAGGGGATCACGGGCATAGAGCGGCACCAGCGGATTGGCTTCCGGATAATACGCCGCGCAACAGCCGGTCGGAAAGGCATAGGCCACCACGCGTAAGTTGCGCACGATCCGTTCTGCGCCATCGGTCGAGGCGGTTATCAGATCGACGCGGTCGCCGTCGGCAAGCCCGCGCTTCTTCAACTCGTATTCGTTGAGGAAGACTACGTCGCGCTGGCCGAACACGCCGCGATAGCGGTCGGACATCGAGTAGAGCGTCGTGTTGTACTGATCGTGGCTGCGTATTGTGGTGAGCCACAAGAAATCGGGATCGCTCTGCGGCGGGTCCTCGCCGCAACCCGGGAAGACCAAAAAGTTCGCCTTGCCCGACGGCGTCGCCCAGATGCGCTCGCGCGCCGTCGAGATAAGATGGAAGCCGCCGGGGACGCGGATGCGGGCGTTGTAGCCCTGGAAGATCGGGAACACCGCCTCGATCGCATCGCGAATCCGGTCGTAATCAGCCACGAAGCCGTCCCAGTCGACCACCGTGCGCTCGCCCAGCGTCGCCTTGGCGACGCCGGCGACGATCGCGATCTCGCTGAGGAGATGCTCCGATGCCGGTTTGTTGCGGCCGGCGGACGCATGCACCATCGACATCGAATCTTCCACCGTGACCGACTGCGGCCCCGATTGCTGCACATCGATCTCGGTGCGGCCGAGGCACGGCAGGATCAGGGCGGCACGGCCATGGATCAGATGGCTGCGGTTGAGCTTGGTCGAGACGTGGACGGTCAGAGCGAGTTTGCCAAGCGCGGTCTGGGTCGCCTGCCAGTCCGGAATGGCTGCGGCGAAATTGCCGCCCATCGCGAAGAAGGCCCTCACCTCGCCGCGGATCATGGCCTCGAGCGCGGTCACCACTATGTGTCCCGGTGCGGCCGGAGGCTTGAAGCCGAAGCGTTGCTCCAGGCGCTCAAGGAAGTCCGCCTTGGGGACTTCCGTGATTCCCACGGTCCGATCGCCCTGCACATTGGAATGACCGCGAACCGGGCAGACGCCCGCGCCATCGCGCCCGACATTGCCGCGCAACAGGGCGAGGTTGGCAATCTGCTGGACGTTGTTCGCACCGCGCCAGTGCTGGGTGATGCCCATTCCGTACACGAGGATGGCGCGCTCGGCCTTCATATAGGCGCCCGCCGCATATTCCATGTCCTCGCGCGTCAGGCCAGACTGACGTTCGATCTCCGGCCATTGCGTGCGTTTGAGATCGTCGATCAGCGCCTCAACTCCGGCGGTGTGGCCACGAATGAAATCCCAGTCCAGGATCTCCGGCTGCTCGGCGGCACGGGCGGCCTCGTCGGCCTCCACCAGGATCTTCATGATCCCCTTGAGGACGGCGACGTCGCCGCCGACCCGCACCTGGAACAGTCTTGAGCTGATCGTCGTCGACGACAGCGTGATCATCTCGACCGGGCTCTGCGGCGCCTGGAAACGTTCCAGGGCCCGCTCACGGAACGGGTTGAACGAGATGATGGAGGCGCCGCGGCGTGCCGCATTGCGCAGGCTGGTCATCATCCGCGGACTGTTGGTGCCCGGATTCTGGCCGAAGATGAAGATGCAATCGGCCTTGTCGAAATCCTCCAGCAGCACGGTGCCCTTGCCGACGCCGAGCGAGTACGGCAGACCAACGCTGGTCGCCTCGTGGCACATGTTCGAGCAGTCGGGAAAGTTGTTGGTGCCGTATTCGCGCACGAAGAGCTGATAGAGGAAGGCGGCTTCGTTCGAAGTCCGCCCCGACGTGTAGAACTCCGCCATGTTCGGATCCGGCAAGGCCCGGAGCTCGCGACCGATCATATCGAATGCATCGCTCCATTTCACCGGAAGATAGCGGTCGGATACGGCGTCGTAGGCCATCGGATGAGTGAGCCGCCCGACCATTTCGAGATCGTAATCGTTCCAGCCAGCGAGCTCGGTGACGGTATGCTCGGCGAAGAATTCCGGCGTGCAGCGCTTCGATGTTGTCTCCCAAGCGATTGCCTTGCCGCCGTTCTCGCAGAATTCGAATGATGAGGTATGCTTCGGATCGGGCCAGGCACAGCCGGGGCAATCGAAGCCCTCTGGTTGATTCATCCGGCTGAGCGTCGCTGCACCTTTCAGCGGCGCCCGCTGCACCAGAAGCGCCTCGCTGAGCGCCTTCAGTGCGCCCCAGCCGCCGGCTGGTTCGCGATGGGGACGGACCGACTTCGTGGTCATCTCGATATCTCTCGATGTGGCAATTCTCCGGTTCAGTTAAGGATCGCGCAGGCAGAGCCGTCTTTTCAGAACGAAGCCGAATTTCGCAATTGCACACGTTCGATCCCGGGCGGCGGGCCGAAGCAGCCATGCATTCCAGCAAAAACAGCGCCGTTCGCGGAAGCAGAAGCGGCAGCCGGAAACTAGGTTGGTCGGCCGGAGCCCCGTCGCTACGGGAGGGCTTTCGACAGTTTTCAGGAGCGACCCAAGATGTTTTCACGACGTGATTTGCTGGCCATGTCCGCGGCAGGCGCCGCCATGGTCGGTTCCAGTGCGCAGGCCGCAACCTTCGGCAATCCGGACGAGCCGCCGCAAGGCGCCGTCAACGCCAAGAGTCCCGGAAGCCTGACCGATCCCGGTCCGCAGGATCCCGAACTGGGCAAGCAATTCCCCTCCGCACAAACTCCGCCGGCGACCGACGTCGGTGGCTTGCCGATGGATTGGGCCTCGTTCAACAATGCGCCGAGGCGCATCCAGAATGGCGGCTGGGCACGGCAAGTCACCGTCGCGGACTTCGCCATCTCGAAAGAGATTTCTGGCGTCAACATGCGGCTGTCCGCCGGCGGCATCCGCGAGCTGCATTGGCATCAGGCGGCCGAATGGGCGATCATGACCTACGGCAGCTGCCGCATCACCGTGCTCGACACGCAGGGGCACCCCTATGTCGGCGACCTCAAGGCCGGCGACCTCTGGTATTTCCCACCGGGCGCGCCGCACTCGCTGCAAGGCCTGGGGCCTGATGGTTGCGAATTCGTGATCTGTTTCGACGACGGCCACGCCAATGAGTTCAACACGCTGCTGGTGACGGACTGGCTCGCCCATACGCCGCCCGAGGTGCTCGCGAAGAATTTCGGCGTTCCGGCCGATACCTTCGCGAAGATTCCGCTGCATAATCGCTGGATCTTCCAGGGCACGGTGCCCGGCGATCTCGCCGCCGATCGCGCCGTAATCGCCAAGCATGCCGAGGCACCGCCCTATCCGTTCATCCATTCGCTCGGCAGTTCGGCACCAGTGAAGGAGAGCTCCGCCGGCAGCATGCGCGTCGCCGACAGCAGCAACTTCAAGGTGGCCACGACCGTCGCCGCGGCGCTGGTGACGATGCCGCCGGGAGCGGTCCGGGAGATGCACTGGCATCCGAATGCCGACGAGTGGCAGTACTATATCAAGGGCAAGGCACGGATGACGGTGTTCGACACCGGCCCCAACGCGCTGACGACGGACTTTTCCGCCGGCGACATTGGCTATGTCCGGCGCAATCTCGGCCATTATGTCGAGAACGTCGGCGAAACCGAACTGCAGTTCGTCGGTGTGTTTCGTGCGCCGCGCTACGAAGAGGTGTCGCTCTCCAACTGGCTGACGCACACGCCTCCCAGCCTGGTCGCCCAGCATTTCAACATCGACGAGAAGCTGATCGCCCAGTGGCCGGACAATGGCCCCGGTGTCATGCCCAAATCCTGAAGCAAAGCCACATAGGGACCAGAACGAGAAAGGCGCCGAAACCAGCGCCTTTCTTTTTGTCCGCGTTTCGAACCGTGCAGCGGTCAGTAGTGATCGGCCGCTGGGGCCGCCTTGCCGCGGAAGACGCGATAGCCCACGGCGACATAGAGCAGCATCAGCGGGAATACGAACAGGCCGGCGCCCCAGAACATGAAGGCGAGACTTGCATAAGGCGCCACGGCCTCGTCGATCGTGATGACGAACGGGATCATGTAGGGCCCGAACGACAGAGCGAGCGTGGCGAAAGCCGCCACGAAGATCAGCGCGACCATGTGGAACGGCCAATAATCGTCATGGACCAGGATGCTCTTGGCCAGCATCGCGGCCGCGCCGGCGCCGATCGCGGGAAACACGAGCAGATAGGGCCGGTCGGTCCAGCGCTGCAGAATCGGAAGATGTTCGGCAAGCGCATACGCAAAGACGACGACCAGGAACACCAGGACGCCGGTCGCCAGCGGCGGGATCTGGCTCCGCGCGGCATCCCGAACGGGACCATCACTCTTCCTTACCAGCCAGCAGGCCCCGAGCAGCGAATAGCCGAAGCAGAGTCCGATCCCGCACAGGGCGGAAAAGGCGGTCAGCCAGCCGAGCGTTCCACCGGTATAATCGCCGTTGGAGAACTGAAGTCCTTCGACGAGAGCGCCGACCATCGCGCCCTGCATGAAGCTCGCCGCAAACGAGCCCGCGACGAAACTGACGTCCCAGACCCAGCGCGAACGGAGCGCTTTGCCGCGAAACTCGAAGGCCACGCCGCGCAGGATCAATCCGAGCAGCATCACGACGACCGGGATATAGAACGCCGACATTACCATGGCGTAGACCACGGGAAACGAGCCCCACATGATCACGCCCGCGACGATCAGCCAGGTCTCATTGCCATCCCAGACCGGAGCGACCGTGCTCAGCATGGCATCTCGCTTCGCCTCGCTGCCGGCCAGGCCGAACAGCATGCCGACGCCGAGATCGAACCCGTCGAGGAGGAGATAGATCAGAATGCTGATGGCAAGAAGGGCAACCCAGTACATCACCATGGTTACTCTCCTGCCTCGAGATGCTGCTGGCGGCCGGCACCTGATCGGCGAGCGACATCGGCCGATTGGGCACGGGACGTGGAGCGGCTTGCCGCCGAGTCCCGCCGGGCCGGCACGCAGCAGCCGATAGATGTAATATGTCCCGAACGAGAAGATGAAGGCGTAGACCGCGACAAACAGGATCAGCGAGGTCAACGCAGCCGACGCGGTCAGGAACGGCGTCACGGCGTCCGCAGTGCGCAGCACGCCATAGACCGTCCATGGCTGGCGCCCCACTTCCGCGGTGTACCAGCCGGTGAGGATGGCGATCCACGGCAGCGGGAAGCTGAGGAAGATGCCCCACAGCAGCAGGCGGCTCCGATCCAGCCGATGCTTGAGGCCAAGCCAGGTCCCGAGCCAGGCCAGCCCCAGCATCACGAAACCGCAGCCGACCATGATGCGGAAGGCGAAGAAGGGTATTGTTATCGGCGGCCGGTCCTGCGGCGCAAAGCTGGTCAGGCCGACCTCTTTCGATGTCAGGCTCATGCTGCCGATGATGCTGCCGAGCACGGGAATCGAGATCGCGTATTTGTTCGATTCGGTGCTCGAATCGGGAATTGCGATCAGCACCTCCGAGGCCGGCTGCTCGTCATGCCAGCGTGCCTCGATCGTAGCGAACTTAGCCGGCTGGTAGTCGTGGACGTAGTCACCGACGAGATGCCCGATGAAGAGCTGGACCGGCAGCAGCACCGCCGCGAGCGCAAGGCCCATCCGCAGCATTACATGCGCCTCGGCGCGATAGGTCCGCCGCAGCAGATACCACGCGCCGGTCGCCGCCACGCAGAACGCGCCAGTCAGGTAGGACGCGAGCAGCATATGCGGAAACCGGACCCAGACCACGCGATTGAAGATGATCTGCGCCCAGTCATCAGGCACGAACTGGCCGTTCTGCAGGACGTAGCCGGTCGGCACCTGCATCCAGCTGTTGTTGACCATGATCCAGAACGCCGACAGCGTGGTTCCGAGCGCAACCATCGCGGTCGAGAACAGGTAGAACCACGGCGGCACCCGGGACCGGCCGAAGATGAGGATGCCGAAGAAGCCCGCCTCCAGCATGAAGGCGGTGAATGTTTCGTAGGACAGAAGCGGGCCCTGGATCGGACCCGACATCTTCGAGAGCACGCTCCAGTTCGTTCCGAACTGAAATGCCATCACCACGCCCGATACGACGCCCATGCCGAAGGCCACGCCGAAGATCTTCAGCCAGAACGCGAACAGGGTCCGATAGACGGGCTTGCCACTGTACTGGTGCATCGCTTCGAGCACGGTGAGCCAGGCCGCAAGCCCGATCGTGAATGCCGGGAAGATGATGTGGAACGAGATGGTGAAGGCGAATTGCAGCCGCGACAGGAGGAGTGCCGTCGGATCCATCGGAGAGCCTCCCGTTCGCTCACGCCCGCTTCGCGGTCGCCCGCGCGCGAGCGGCCGATTGCGGAATGTTGTCGACCTTGAGCACCGCGGCCGCACCCCGGAGCTTATCCGCGGAACGGCGCATGCGCTTCCGCGAACGAACGTCCTCTTTCCGAATGGCATGGTGAGCGCCTCTACCTGCAACAAGCGAGCGCGACGTCAGTGCGAATGGCTTCGCCGGCGGCAGAGCCAGAGAACGTATATCGACGATGCAATCGGCAGAGCGAGACTCCAGGTTCCCAACCATTTCGTCACGCAACCGCCGACGGCGGCCCCTAGCAGGAACACCAAACAGAGCGTGAGCATGGTTCCGGCGCCGCGCGCCGCATCGCGATCAGGCGCCGCAACGAACTGATCCATGGCCCGGAGCATGTTGCCGGTGACCGTGACCGAGAGATATTTCCAGTGACCGACCTGTCTGAAGCTTGCCGACTGCAGCGCGACGCCAAAGGAGATGACGAGGATCGTGATCTCATCCGAAACGCGATGAAGCAACAGCATCGTCGCGGCGAGACAGACGATCTCTCCGATGAGGCAACATAACGCCGCCCGGGTGCGAACCGCCACCAACGCTCCCAGGACAAAGGCCACGAGTGGAAGAAGTTGGTGAAGCGCGCGCTGCCATTGCCCTGATAGCGCGTAGATTCCGAGGAAGACGACATTGCCGGTTTGCGAGCTCGCGAAGACGCCGAGTGACAGCCAGGTAAACGCGTCGAGGAAACCGCCCGACATGCTCAGCGCAGAGGCAACCAGCAGCGATCGTTCCGGGGCACAGGCTTCGACGCTTGTCCCGGCCAGGGGCTCCAGTGCTGCAGTTTGCATGGCCATATTCGCGGGTCCGCTGAAGTCAGCAGCCGGCGCGCGGGGCGGCCTCGTCAGGCAGCAGAACACGGCGCGGATGCGTGAACACGCCGTATCCGTCATCGCGGGCGACGGCGAGTAGCGTGATTCCCGCCTCGTTCGCGGTCTGGATCGCGAGCGCGGTCGGCGCGGAAACGGCCACAACGACCGGCGCGCCGATCATCGCGGCCTTCTGCACCATCTCCACCGAAACCCGGCTCGTCAGCAGCACGGCGCTGTCGCAGGCTGACTTGCCGTCGCGGACGATGGCGCCGGCAAGCTTGTCGAGCGCATTGTGCCGGCCGACATCCTCCCTGATCAGAGCAATGCCGGTGCGAGGGCGCCACAAGGCTGCCGCGTGAACGGACCGCGTATGTTGGTTCAATATCTGGAGGGGAGACAGCGCATGCATGGCGTTCAGCAGGTCCCGCGCGTGAAAGGCAATGCCACGCCCTTCAACGCGTGACGGCGCGCGACGCGCCTGTTCGAGGCTTTCGATACCGCATAATCCGCATCCGACCGGACCGCTGATGGCGCGGCGGCGTGTGGCCAGGGTCGTCGCGCGGTCGCTGTCAAGCCACATCCGCACCTCCATGCCGAGTTCGTTCGAGATCAGCTCGATGCTCCTGATCTCGCTTGCGCGGTCGATGATCGCCTCGGTCAGGCTGAAGCCGAGACCAAAATCCTCCAGATCGGCCGGCGTTCCCATCATCACGGCATGGGTCGATCCGTTGTAAGTGAGCGCAATGGCGCTCTCCTCGGCAACCAGCCGCGACGTCGATGTCGTGCGGCCACCGCGCCAGGCGATCTCCCGGTGCCGCCTGAATGTCGAACCTGTCATCATGGCTCAGACCGTCGCCGGCTCGGCCGAATGCCGCGAGGCTCGGCTTCTGAGCGCGAGCCCGAATGCAATAAAGCCCCAACCCTGGAAGACCAGATCCACGACCAGCATCGCACCGAGCAGCCACAGGCCGACGGCAGGCAAGACCGCAATCAGCATCGCGCCGACGCAGAACGTCACAACGCCGGCTGCCACGATCCAGCGCCAGCCCGCGGCCGGCCGCAGATGGAAACCCGTCCAGATCCGTGTCGCACCGGCAACGACCAGGAGAGCACACACAACGAGCGACAGCGTGAACGAAGCCAGCAACGGATCGTAGAGGACGACGGCTCCGGCAGCGGCATAGACGATCCCGGCGAACAGCCAGAACAGGAAGCCGCGCAGGCCGTGCACCGAAAAGGCATGCACGATCTGGAAGATCCCGGCGACTGCCATGCTGACGCCGATGACGAGCACGGAGGCGAGGCTCGCCGCCATCAGATTGACCGATGCAATGCCGCCGAGGATCAGTTCACCGACCCCCAGCGCAACGAACCAGCCCCATTTTCCGCTGATCGCGTGAACGGCCCTTCCGAGCGACGCCTTCGAGTTCGACATATCCGTCATGGCTTGACCCTTGTACGTATGACCGGCGTGCCGGTCGTGGACGAGGTCAAGCCTATCGAGATCCGCGTCCAGTCATCTTTCGAGGATGCAGCGCCATTGTTTCATCTGCACGACGCGGAGCGCTGCTGCGGGATTCACGACCGACGGGTACGTGGCGTGCGCCTGGTCGATCAATGCGAAGACGATCAGCCAGCAGGACGCGGACGCGAGGATCTCCGTCGCTTCCGCGTCGTCGCAGCGCGCGCCCGCTTCGCTTTGCGGCCGCATCCCATGCCAGGTGCTTACGAGCTCGGGCCGCCCCGGCCGGTCTCGTACAGGAACCAGATCCGCCGCTCCGTCTCGTCGATCCAGTTTTCCAGCAGGCTTGCGGTCGCGACGTCGCCGTATTCGTCGCAGAGCTCGTGAACCCGGCGCATTTCCCGCGTCAGTTGCTGATTGTCGCCGCGCAACTCGGCCAGCATGTCCTGCGGGTCGACATAATCGGCGTCGTTGTCGAGAATGCGCTGCTCGCGCGCGATCTGGCCGATCGAGCGCAGCGTCGTTCCGCCGATCTTGCGCGCCCGCTCGGCAATGTCGTCGGTCATGGAAAAGATCTGCTCGGCCTGCTCGTCGAGCATAAGGTGGTAGTCGCGAAAGTGCCTGCCCGACACGTGCCAGTGGAAGTTCTTGGTCTTCAGGTACAGCGCGAAGACATCAGCCAGCAGCGCTCTCAGGGCGGCTGGAACGTCCCGGTTCGCGTTGGCCCCGAGATCCGTTGGGGTTTGGATATCTGCTTTGGTCATTGTCGTCATCCTTGTTGGAGGTTGAAAAATTTGAGCCGCGCATGTCGTCGACGCGCCAAGCGCTCATTCTGCCGGCGTCGTCCTATTCCCGAGTGGAAAGAGTGCGATCGTCCCGAACACGCCGTCGCGGCGAACCATTGCGTGGAACAGCGCTGCCGCCAGATGCAGCAGCACGAGGGCAAAGAACGCGAAGCCCAGATAAAAATGAGCATTCCACAGCAGTGCGTGCGCGCGATCGCTCTGCGGCAGCAACGCCGGAATTTGAATCCCGCCGTACAGGACGACTGGATAAGCCGCGGCCCAGAGCATGCCGAGACCCAGCATCGGCATGATGATCATGAAGCCATAAAGGGCGAGATGCGACAATCTCGCTCCCAGCTTCATCGCCGGCGGAAGATCGGCCGGCAACGGCGGCGCACCGTAATGGACCCGCAGGGCCAGCCTGATCACAACGAGGACCAGGAGCGTAAAGCCGAGCGTCTTGTGGATCTGGATGAGCGGCAGGTATTTCGGCGTTATGGTGGACACCATTCCGACGCCGATGAAGAGCATCGCGACGATACAGGCTGCCATCAGCCAGTGCAGCAGCCGCTGGATCGGGGCAAAACGATGCGGAACGTTGCTCATGGCTGGGCCGCCCCGGTTCGCGGATAGTCGCCGGCTTCGGCCGCACGCAAATCGTAGGACTTGCGGTAGACTGACGAGCGCGCGGCCGGGAAAGGATCGTCTGACACCCGGATTCCCCGCGGCAGCACGGTCGGATCGAAGTTGATGTCGCGGCAGGGTCCATCCCGCTCGGGTTCGATCCGCTGGACGACAAGCGTTCCGACCTGCACCGTACGGCGCCCCTCGGGCCAAGCCTTGCTCGGGTCCGCGGTCGGATCACCGGGATCGGCGATGGTCGTGACCATGGTCCAGCGTTGCGAGCCGGCGGTCCGGACCCGCTCCGCTATCTCCTGCTCGAGAAAATCCGGGCCGCGCTTCTCCAGTTCGGCCTGTGACACCGGAACGACCGTTGCGGTCGGCCGCAGCGACCATCGCACCGCGCGCTCGCCGCCATTCGCATCCGTGAAGATGAAGCTGTTGAGGCCGTTGTAGGCATCCTCCGCATAGCTCGCGGTCCAGGGCGCCGTCTTGGCCCAGGTCGCGAAGGCGGCGAATTCCGGGTTTGCCTGGATGAAACTCTTCATCGCCTCCGGATCCTTCTTGCCGGATGCAATCAACAGATCGTGGAACGCATGCGGCGTCGACACTGCAAAGACCGGCGGGTCGATGAGCGCCATCCGCCACTCTTCGCCGTCCGCCGCTGCGATCTGCAACCCCAAACCGCGCACCCGCACGGTCGCATCCACGGCGTTCGGGTCGGCTGTGCCAAGATTGAAGCGGCCCAGGGCCGGATACGCGCCTCGCTCGAAGACTCTGGCCTTCGAGAGCTCCACGCCGTTTCCGTTGGACTCGAAGACGCCGGTGAAGCAGATTCCCTTGGCATGATTTCGCCGGTGCCCGAGCGGCGCGCCACTCGGAGGCGTCAGCGCCGAAACCATCTGCTCCGGCGTCAGGCGCCCGGGCGAGAGCCACCCCGCCGTGTAGGCGAACGCTGCAGCGCCGCCTCCGACGACGGCCACGATCAGCACGAGCCAGCCAAGCCCCGAACGCGGCGAATTGCCTGACTGATTCATTGCTTCTCCTCGCCAAGCGCAAACCAACCCGCAGACCGGCCACACGGCTCGCTCTGTCGAGCGGTTCGGGTTCTTTGTAACCGCCGGCCAGGATCGCGATCTTCTGAAACCCACCGCCAATTTCGCGAAGGCACGTTCCGGCTGGTCCGATCAGCGGGAAGCTCCACTTTCGGGCTTTCTCGAAATAATTCGTGCGATCTGGAAATCGCCCGCCGGGCTCGAAAGACCCGTCTTGCAACCGGCGGCATTTCAGAGGTTCTTCACGCAAGGCCGGCAGTCGATCGATGAACGTGTCGCGACGCTGGTGCCTTTGCGGATGCCGCAATGCGATTGGGGATCGAATGAGCAAAGTGATCGTCGTCACTGGAGCTGCAAACCGCATCGGACGAAGCACATGCCAGAAACTGGTTCAAGCCGGACATACGGTCTACGTTTCCATGCGGGAAATGGATGGCCAGGATGAGCCCGACGTCGGAGAGGCCGGAGCCGAGGCCGCGACGCGTGGCGCGGAACTCCGAACCATTGCGTTCGACGTCTCCTCGGAAGCCTCCGTAAACGCGGCCATCGATGCCATCGTCGCTGAGAACAACCGCCTCGACGTAATCGTGCACAATGCCCGGCAGGTCCTCTACGGGCCGGCGGAGGCCTTTACACCGGACCAGCTTGCGGAACTCTACGATACCAACGTTCTGAGTGCGCAAAGGCTCAATCGGGCCGCACTGCCGCAGCTGCGCAGGCAGGGCCATGGTCTGCTGATATGGGTCTCGTCGAGCAGCGCGCGTGGCGGCTCGGTTCCTTTCCTGGGAACCTATGCTTCGTCGAAGGCCGCACTGGACGCGCTGGCGCTCGGTTATGCCGGCGAGCTCGCGCGCTGGGGTGTCGAGACGACCATCATCGTCCCAAGTGCGCTCGGACCCAGCCACTACGTTCGCTCCGGCCGTCCGCGCGACACCATCAGGGCCGAGGAATATGCGGATGGTCCGACGGCCGATTTGAGCGAGATCGCAGTATCGGCACTTGCGCAGCTGTCAGCAAAGGAGCGAACTCCGCAAGACGTCGCAGCCGCAATCGCCGATATCGTCGACATGCCATTCGGACAGCGTCCGCTGCGTGTTCATTTCGGCCCGGACGATGATGGAGCTGCAGCCGTCGATGCCGTCGCCGACAGCGTCCGCGCGGAACTGCTCCGCCGGATCGGACTGGAAGACATTCTCAAGCCGGCATCGATCGGATAGGGCGGGCGCGTCGTGGCGTCGCACGTTCAAGCCTCAGACGAAAGTGATTGAGCCCGATGCTTTACCCTGAAACGACCGGATGTTACCGTTTGAGCGCCACTGCGGTCGCACGTCTTGGTGTGCTTCCAAATCACAGAACGTGGCGAGTCGTGCGCCGGGTTGATGTCCCAAAATGGCCTCCCGCTGGCAAAGTAACGACTTGATGGCCCAAGCTGGCCGCCCCGCCGAAGACGAGTCCGCCCGGGAGATTTTTCTCTTCGGGCCGTTTCGCCTCGACCCCTCGCAGAGGCGGATTGAACGAAACGGGAGTCCGCTCCAACTATCGGGTCGCGCATTCGACATCCTGCTCGCGCTGGTCCGGCAGGCCGGCAACGTCGTCAGCAAGACGGATCTGATCGCCAGGACATGGCCTGGCACCGCTGTTGAGGAAAACAGCCTGCGTGTCCATATCGCCGCACTCCGCAAGGCACTCGGAGACGGCAATGCCGGCGCCAGATATCTGAGCACGGTCTCCGGCCAAGGCTACTGCTTCGTCGCGGCGGTCTCGCGCCCGGAACAGAGGCAACGGGCGCCGACCAATCCGACTTACGTCCACAATTTGCCGGCGCATCCCCGGCAGATGGTGGGACGTGAGCGAGCTATCCAGGACATCTCGGACAAGCTGCGAGCCCACCGCTTCGTCACGGTGGTCGGCCCGGGCGGCATCGGCAAGACCACGGTCGTCGTTGCCGCGGGCCATGCCTTGCTCGCGGAATTCGCCGGTCGTGTCCACTTCGTCGGCCTCGGCGAGACCGGCAACGCCGCTCCGGTGCCGGCGATCGTCGCGTCTTCGCTGGGGCTGCTGGTTCGATCGAATGATCCCACGAGCAGCCTCGCGACATTCCTGCGCGACAAGCGCATGCTGCTCATGCTGGACTGCTGCGAGCATGTCATCGAAGCGGCCGCAGCGCTGGCCGAACGGCTCTACCAGGCGGCACCCGAGCTGCACATCCTGGCCACGAGCCGCGAGTTGCTGCGCGTCGAAGGCGAGTTCACATACCGTCTCCCGCCCCTGCCGAGCCCGCCGGAGAAGGCCATTCTGACGGCCGCAAATGCTCTCGCCTACCCTTCGGTAAAACTCTTCGTGGAGCGTGCGACCGCGGGAGGCGGCGAGTTCACGCTGACGGATGCGAACGCCTCCGACGTCGGCAACCTCTGCCATCGGCTCGACGGCATCCCGCTAGCGATCGAGCTCACCGCCGGCCATGTGGCCGCATACGGCGCGAGAGCGATGGTCCAGCTCCTCGACCAGCACCTCAATCTGCTCTGGGAGGGACGACGCACCGCGCTGCCCCGACACCGCACGCTGCGCGCAACCATCGAATGGAGTTACGATCTTCTCTCCGAACCGGAGCGCGTAATCCTCGGCCGGCTGTCGGTGTTTGTCGGCAGCATGACCCTGGAGGCCGCGCGGTCGATTGCCGCGACCGCGGAGAACGACGACGCGATCCTTGCGATCATCGACAGTCTCGTCGCCAAGTCGATGCTTGCACTGAACACCGCCTCGCAACCGACCCGCTACCGCCTCGCGGATTCGACCCGGGCGTACGCGCAAGAGAAACTTGCCGCCAGCGGCGACGCCCGCGCGATCTTGCACTGTCACGCCCGCTACTTTCTCGGTCTCCTTGAAAGGATCGCGGGCAAAGCGGACCGGGACCTTTCGGCGGCGGCCGAGGAATTCGGCAACATACGGGCCGCGCTGACGTGGTGCTTCTCGGATCAGGGAGACCGCACAACCGGCGTGGCCCTCGTCGCGGCATCGATACCGCTCTTCTTCAAGCTGTCGCTCCTGCCGGAATCCGAACTCTGGGTGACCCGCGCCATCGAAGCACTGGACGAAACCGATGCAAGCAGCAGGCACGGTCTCATCCTTCATACTGCGCTTGGAGCCGCCCGCATGCTCACGGGACAGCTGGATGAGCTTGGCGCAAATCACCTCCGCCGCGCGCTCGCTCTGACCGAAAAGTTCGGTGACATACCAGAGCAGATCCGTTTGATCGACCAGTTGCATCTGCTGCAATTGTTCGTCGGAAAATATGATGAGGCATTGGCTACCGCCAAACGCGGCGAAACCATTGCGCTGACCAGCAACGATTCCAATGCCGTCGCGCGCATGCGCGTGTTGCTCAGCATCTCCTGCCAGTATCTCGGCAGGTTCATTGACTCTCGCTCATACATCGAAGCGGCGTTGCGTCATTCGGGCCTGGATGGGGACGTCCTTAGCGGCCTCACACTCGAATATCCCAAACGCGCTCAAATCACCCTTGCGCGCGTCCTCTGGCTTCAAGGACATCCCGATCAGGCGACGCAACTGGTGCGCCGGGCCATCTCGGACGTTATCGCAACGAATCATCCGGTCATGTTCTGCCGAGCGTTGCCATGGGCATTCGGCGTCTTCTTCTGGAATGGCGACACGGAGGATTGTGAGGAACATGTCGACAGGTTCATCGTGGAGGCCCGAAGGCACAACCTCGCCATCCTCCAGATGGTCGGCGAGGCCATGAAGGCGATTACGCTGCTGGCCCGCAGCGAGACCGGCATCGGGCTCGCGATGCTGAAAGGTTCGATCGAGAAGCTGCAGAGCCGGAATTTCGGTGCAGTGGCAGGGCTTCGCATGCCCCTCGCCGAAGCCCTGGCGGCGACAGGTCATGGCGACGAAGCCCTGGACACCATTGATCGGGCGATTGCCCAGGCCCGGCGCTGCAACTTCATGATGGACATGCCCGACATGTTGCGCGTCAGAGCGGAAGCGCTGATGCGCAAGAGAAGTCCGGATTTTCCGCAAGCGGAGCTGAGCCTCGTGCAGGCGCTCGACGTCGCCCGCCATCAGGGAGCGCTAGGCTATGAGCTTCGCGCGGCGATCGCGCTTGCGAGGCTATGGCAGCGAGGCGGGCGCCGCCACGAGGCACACGATATGCTTGCGTCCGTCTATCGGCAGTTTACCGAGGGATTCCACACGCGCAGCCTCGAGACGGCGAGGGAATTGCTGGCTGAGCTGAGCCCGCCGCGCTCGTGCTCGTTTGCGGCCAAGTGATCGCCTACGATCCCAACTTCGACATCATTGCGCGCGCATCACGGAGGTCGGCCGTCTCGAAACCCTCGGTGAACTTGCCGTATACGAATGCGAGAACACGGCGTGCATCGGCCGGTTGCCCCTCACTCGCGCTCAATCGTGCCACGCTGATCGCCGTTCGCAGCTCCCAGGCCAAGGCGCCCTGGGTCCGCGCCACCTCGAACGCCCTCTCGAACACCTGCTTGGCGGCGCTCGTCGAGCGGTGCTCGCCCGGAAGCAGCAGCAATTCGCCCTTGATGCGCCAGAGTTCGGCGACATACCACCCCTCGTCCCTCGCCTCGCATCGCGCGAGCGCCTCGTCGGCGGTCGCGAGCCCCTGCGATACCTCGCCGGCCTCTCCGAGACATACCGCGAGTTCGCCGAGGGGAAGCAGAAACCGCGGCAGGTGCCGCGCCTCGCCCGCAAGTTCGAGCGCCTTGCGCAGCAGCGGCAATCCGGTCGCGAGGTCGCCCCGGCGCGAGATCAAGAGGCCCCTGAAGGCGCGCGCCCACAGATTCCACAAGCGGATCGGATGACGCTCAGTGTGTTCGAGCAGCATCGTACAATAGCGCTCGGCCGCGTCGAGATCGCCGGCCAGGAACGCAATCGGGCAGGCGCCCTGGCCAAGGACACTGCAGAATGTGAGTGCGTGCCCGCTGGTCCAGCCTTCCTCGACGTTGTGCTCGACGACGCTCAGGGCCTGATCCGCGAGCCCGAGCAACCACAGGATCCGCGCCTGGAAATAGCGCGTCGAGACCCGCAGGTCGAACCGGAAACGAATGACCTGCGGCTTTGCCGCAAGTTCCGAGAGCCGCGACAGGGTTCGCCCGATATGATGATGAGCGAGCCGCTGGTCGCCGCGATAATGCAGCGTGGTTGCGAGAAGCCGATCGGCCATCATGCGGTCGACGGGATTTCCGGAGTCGACCACGACCTCCGCGAAGCGATTCGCAAATTCAAGTGCCCTACGGAATTCGCCGTTGTTGAACTGATCGATGCAGAGCCCCCACAGCGCGCGCAACAGGTAATCCCTGTCACCGAGCTGCTCGGCTAGCTGCAGGGTCGCAGCCCAGGCGGGACCAGCCTCCCGGGCCCTGCCAACACCGTACATCAGCGACCAGCCGCGCGCGGCCGACAGCTGCATGCGGAGCCGCGGTGCGTTCGCAGCCGTCGGATCGAGCCGTGCCAGGGCGAGTTCGGTCCGCTCGCGGCATTCACTGAGGAGCGACAACTGCACCCATAGCGGGACCGCAGCCGCCGTCAACGCCGCACCGATTTGCGGGTCTCCGCCGGAGGAGAAGGCCCAATCGAGGCTCGTTCGCACGTTATCGATGTGACGGCCATAGATCGTGAGCCACTCCGCCTGCGGCTTCACTTCGCTGTCGGCTTCGGCGCGGGCAAAGAATCCGGAATAGTATTTGGCCTGGCGGCGGGCGGCGTCGGGAAATTCTCCGGCGGCCTGCAGCTTCTCCAATGCATAAGCGCGCGTGGTATCCAGCAGGCGATAATGAGGCCTGTCGCCGCGAATATCGGCGAGAACAAGCGACTTCGCCACCAGCCTCGCGAGCTGTCCGGTCACGTCGCCGATACACTCGCCGGCAAGCGCGATCACTGCATCGAGCTGGAACTCGCCAGCGAATATGCCGAGCTGCCGGAGCAGCCACGCCTCGTCGTCCGGCAAGAGGTCGTAGCTCCAGTCGAGCGTTGCGCGCAACGTTTGCTGCCGCGGCAACGCCGTGCGTCGGCCGGTCGTCAAGAATTTGAACCTGTCGTCGAGAAGTGCCGCGATCTTTGGTGGGCTGAGCATGACCGCGCGCGCCGCCGCAAACTCGATCGCAAGTGGAATGCCGTCCAGCCGCCGGCAGATCGCCGCGATGGCGCCGATGTTCTCCTCGTCGGGCGCGAAGTTTGAACCCAGCGCCTTGGCCCTGCTCGTGAACAATTCCACTGCGCTATACGCAGAAGCGCCGCCGGGTTCGAGCCGGGCTTCAGGCGGCACGCCGAGCGGAGGCACGCGGTAGACATGCTCCCCCTCGATGCGTAGCGCCTCCCGGCTCGTCGCTACAATAATCGTCCCAGAACAGTGGCTGACGACAAGTTCAGCCACCTGCGCCACGGCATCGATGACATGTTCGCAATTGTCGAGAACGAGCAACAATGGTCGAGAGCCGATCGCACGCGCGATGGCGTGCGGCGAAATCTCCTCGCCCTCGAGCTTGGTGCCAAGCACGCCGGCGATGACCGAACAGACGAGCCTGGGGTCGGATAGCGAGGCCAGTTCGACGAGCAACCGATCACCCGCAAAGCCGGGCGGCGGCGTTCTTGCGGCCTCCAGCGCCAGCGCCGTCTTTCCGATGCCGCCGGGCCCGACCAGGCTCACCACGCGATAGGCCGACAGAAGCCGCCACACATGTGCGATCGCGGCAGCCCGGCCAATGAGATTAAACGATGCGCTGGGAATGTTGATCGACGGCAGCACGCCGGTTGCGACAGATTGTAGCGGGGTCTCCATATGCCGGATCCGCCACGCTCCCCGCAAACGATAGCCGCGCCCAACGGTGGTCGAGAGCATGTCGCGGTCGGGACCAAGCGCCTTTCGGATCGCCGCGATATGCACCCGAAGCGCACTCTCCTCGACAAAGACGCCCCGCCAGACCCGCTCCGTCAGGTCGTTCCTGGTGACGAGCTGGCCCTGCGCTTGAACCAATTCCGCAAGAATCTCAAAGGCTCGTCCGCCTAAAGGAACAAGCTCTCCGGCCGAGCGCAATTCGCGTCTGACAAGATCGATCTTCCATTCCGCGCAAATGTAGACGGGGCGCTGGCCTGGCTCAGCCATCATTGGGACAGCCCAAGCGGTTTCATCATCTTCGGTCCAGCTTACCATCAACCCTTTCGAAAGACACAAGTTGCCGGACGGCGCAGCCGCTAGCCCCCGCCTCGCAATGGCGCTGTTCAGCAGCCGCGGCAGATTGATCCTTCCAGCATCTTCTGGAGCCGGATGTCATCCTTGGCGATGGTCTGGTCCGTGCCGAGCAATGGCCCCTTCATCGCGTGACCACCGCCGTCGGACGATGGAAGCGCGGTGCCCAGCGAGTTCGTGCCCGGCGCGGCGGCGCTCGTACCGAGCGCACCGCCGCTCCCCATCGACACATGCGATCCCATGCCGCCGCGGGCCAACGCAGTGCCCGAAAGCGCAACACTAGCGACGACGCAGATAGCAGTAAATAATCTCATGGGTCACAACTCCAGACGTTCAAACGACCTGCTTCAAAGAGACGTGCACAGGACGCGTTTGACCACGCACATTCGCGCGAGGATTTTGACAAGCGTGACAGACTTCTCCCGCAAGAGTGATGCACCTCCGCGGGGGTTTTCCACCAAGACAACCTACATCATCATCATCAAGAATAATTTTCGGAAACGCCACCAGCCGAGCAGCGATCGTCGCCAAGCGCCTCTCCGCACACAGCAAACAATGGAGAATCGCTATGAGTGCATTCAAGATCCTGATCGCCGCGGCGCTGATCTCAACCGCAACGATATCATCCGCGTCCGCAGCCTGGTCCTTCGCCAATCAGGAGCCGGCAGCCTTTGCATCGATGTACCCCGATCGCGACGTGCTGAATGGCGGCGCGCTGACACCTGCTGGACGAATGGGCCTCGAGCGTCCCGGTGGCGCGGCGCCCGTCTTCGCCATGGACCAGCTTCACAACCGGCACTGGCGTCATTGAGGAGATATCGCAAGCGAGCATCATGCGCCCTGCCAATTGCAGGTGAGAGTACCTACGACCAGGAGCGCGACCGCGCCACGCAACGCGCCCCTCGGACCTCACAGCCAGTGGGAAACGTCCTCACCTGATTAGGGCGCGAAGCTCCTGATCGGATGAGTCGTCGATGTCTGAAGTCAACGCGCTTCGACGACTCCGTGCAAAGACGAAAATGTTCGTTCGATCAACGCTGTGGATCCGACGCGCGAACGCACATGTCTCACTTGCGGGCCGGGGCGTTCCCGGCGTCGCTTTCTCAAGGAGATGTTCGATGACGACACTGAAGCTCTTGTCGGCCGGATTCGTGGTCGCAGCCATGATTGCCTCCCCCGCGATGGCTCGCGAAGGCAACGCGAAGCGCACCAATGTCGACGCCTATGCGTCGGCTCAGCGCGTCCCGGTCACCTCCAAGCGTGGCTGCGTCCGTGCTCCCGACGTCGGCGCGTACGCAACCGCTCCCTGGCGCCGGCCGCCGTGCGAGCCCACCTCGGGCTATTGAGTTCGCGAACCGGAACAAGTCCGGTCGACGCCGGCTGGAAGTTGATGGTCTCAACGTTCCGGATTCAACCTCTCGGCGGAGGAAGGGCGGCGGCTCACGATCGGGCCGCCGTTCTTGCGACCGGTGCGCGTCTCCGGCACGCATTTGTACTCCGGAATCCTTGCCCAACGATTTTCGGCGATGTGAGCAATGACGCTTCCATTGATGGCATCAGGCTCCTTCCGACCGACTCTCCCATTGTGACGCACACCCGGTTGCTGTCACGAATTCGTGTCTCGAACACGAACGCGTCGGGTGTCAGCATCGACGATGAACGAAGCCGCCGGCGACCGGGCGGGCCTTCTTGACACGCCGATAATCTCCCCTGTACGACAGCCCAAGCGCATTCGCGCTTTCAAATTCTTGCCAAGGGTCGGTGATCTCAAGGACGGGCTCGTGATTCCCCGGGATCATGGTAGCGAAGTTGATGCACGGACCCGTCATGTCATCGCCGGTTGACCGCACCTACTCTTTCGGAAATTGGCTGATCGATTGCCAACGCCGAGAACTGAGATACGACAACGACATCGTGCCGATCGGCAGCCGCGCGTTCGAGATACTCGAGAAGCTGGTCGGCTCGGCGGGTCTTCTCGTCACCAAGGATGATTTGATCGGAAGCGTCTGGTCGGGCCTGACCGTCGAAGACAACACGCTTCAGGTTCATATCTCGGCCGTTCGCAAGGCGCTCGGCGAGGATCGCAATCTCCTCAAGACGGTTTCGGGCCGCGGATATATGCTCGCTGGAACCTGGCGAAGCGGGCATCTGGATCACCCTGCCGCCGCACCGATAACGATTCCCGCCGACGCGCCCTTTTCCAGCAACCTGCCGAGCATCCGTGCGCCGCTTATCGGTCGCGAGGATTGCATGAGCCAATTGGTCGATGTGCTTTCGGCCTATCGGGCCATTACTCTCGTCGGACCCGGCGGCATCGGAAAGACCAAGCTGGCAATCGAGCTGGCGCGCAGCGTCGCGCCTGCCTTCAACGATTCCGTGGCGCTGGTCGAGCTCGCGACTCTGCAGGATGCGGCACTTGTGGCATCCGCATGCGCACGCGCACTCAAGCTCGCCTCGAATGACAAGGAAGTCTCGGCCGCGAGCATTGCCCAGGCCATCGGGACCCGCCGTCTGCTTCTCGTCCTGGACAATTGCGAGCATGTGATCGAAGTGGCGGCGCAAATCGCCAGTGCCGTGCTTCGCTATTGCCCGAACGTCACCGTTCTCGCGACCAGCCGCGAAGGTCTCCGCATCGACGGCGAATATGTTGCAGCCATCCCAGCGCTGTCGGTTCCTGATCCCGACATGCACGATCCCGATCTGCTGCTGCGGGAAAGCGCGGTGCAGTTGTTCGTCGCACGGACGCAAGCCCTGCGTGCCAGCTTCGTCGCAGGCACGGAAGAGCTCCGGAAGATTGCCGCCATCTGTCGCCGCCTCGACGGCATTCCGCTCGCATTGGAATTTGCCGCGGCCCGGGCCGCCAATCTCGGCGTGGACACCGTACTGCTCCGTCTCGACAAGCGCTTCGAGCTCCTGAACGGCGGCCGCCGTGACCAGTTGCCGCGCCACCAGACCCTCCGGGCGACACTGGACTGGAGCTATGACCTTTTGCCCCCGGCAGAGCAGGATCTACTGTGCCGTCTCGCGGTGTTTCCGGCCGGCTTCGCCCTCGACGCGGCCATCGCGATGATGGACGACATTTTGTCGCGGTCGGACGTCATTGAAACCCTGTTCAATCTGGTCGGGAAATCGCTGGTGTCGCTAGACCCCTCATTCGAGGGGCGATGGCGTCTCCTGGAGAGCACCCGCGCTTATGCGCTGGAGAAGCTCGCGGACGCAGGCCGCGTCGAACAGGCTGCCAGGCGGCAGGCCGGCTTTCTCAGGCAGATCATAGCGCCACTCGGCGATGCCTCTCCCGCTCCCGAGGACATCTCCCGTTTCGCCCAGGAGATCGGCAACGTGCATGCAGCGCTCGACTGGGCGTTCTCGCCCGGTGGCGATACCGAGCTTGGCATCGAGCTGACGGCCGGCTTCGTTCCGGTATGGATGCAGTTGCTGTCCTTCGTGGAATGCTCGACGCGGATCGAGCACGCTCTTGCGCATTTCAGTCCCGGGTTCACCTGCGTTCCGAAGCTCAAGGCGCAGCTCTATGTCGCGTTGGGTTTCGCGCTTCTCAACACGGCGGGAACAGCGGACCGCATGAAGGCGGCGCTGAGCATCGGTCTCGCGCTCGCCGAGGAACTGTCCGACCTCGAGCTTCAGCTCAGGGCGGTCTGGACGCTGTGGAGCTATAACCTCAACTCGGGTCAATATGCCGCGGCCAAGGAGGTCGGCGAACGCTACCTCGACATCGCGCTGCGCACCGGGAGCCCCGCCAACGAGGCGGTCGGCCGTCGCCTGATCGGCGCCGCCACGCATTTTTTCGGAATGCAGGAGGATGCACGACGCGAGCTGACGTTGTCGCTGGATCATTCGGCTCACGGATTGAACGGCAGTGCGAACCAGATGTGGTTTCTGCTGAACCAGAGTGTGCTTGCCAAAGCGATGTTGGCGCGCGTCCTGCTGCTGCAGGGCAAGATCGCCCAGAGCCGATCTCTGGCCGCCGAGTGCCTCGAGGAGGCCCAGCGTGAGAAGGACAAGCTTGCGATCGCCTACGCACTCCGCAACGCCGTCTGCCCGATCGCGCTGATGACGCATGATCTTGCCGCCGCGGATCAGGCGATATCCTCCCTTCTCGAGCTCGTCACGCGCGAGGGAATAGCTTTCTGGACCAGCTGGACGTCCTGCCTGAAGGGACAATTGCTGGTTCTGCAAGGCAAGCATCACGACGGAATAGCGCTGCTGCGCAGTGGCCTGAAGGCTCGGACCGAGAACGGCTGGCTGATGCGCAATCCCGAGTTTCTCGGATCGCTTGCCGAAGGCCTGCTCGCAAGCGGCGAGGCTGCGCAGGCCCTGACCGCGGTGGAAGAGGCCTTGTCGATGTCGCGGCGGGGCCGGCAATTGTGGTGCCTTGCCGATCTCTTGAGGATCAAGGCTGAAATTCTCCTGGACAACGATCCATCCGATCTGTCTCGATCCGAATTGCTGTTCGGCGAAGGACTTTCCGTGGCCAGGGACCAGCAATGCCCCTTTTACGAGCTGAAGGTTGCCGCGGCATGGGCAGGGATCATGGCGGGATCGAACCGTCAGCAGAGGGCGCTCGATCTCGTCGGTCCGGTCAGCGCTCTGTTCGATCAGGAGGTCGATCTTCCAGCCCTCGCCTTTGCCCGTACTCTGGCTGAAATATCGGGCATCTCGCTTTCGACATGCGACGACGACCGGCCCCCAACCTGCACCTGCCATTAGGTTGCGATGCCTTTCGGCCGTCACTGCCCTTCACTCCATCTTCCGGACCTTGCGTGATGAACATCTCTCGACGACAGATTTTGGGCGGCATCGGCGCGTCGGTATTTTCGCCCGGCATCATCCGTGCGCAGGGCACGCGCCCGATCAGGATCGGCGAGATCAACTCCTATAGCAGCGCGCCCGCGTTCACCCTGCCCTATCGTCGCGGCTGGCAGTTGGCGGTCGAGCAGGTCAACGCCAAAGGCGGCCTTCTCGGGCGCGAGCTGCAGGTCATCAGCCGGGACGACGAAGGCAAACCCGGCGCCGCGATCCGCGCGGCAGAGGAGCTCGTGCGCAGGAACGAGGTCGATCTGCTGGCAGGCGCATATCTGTCGAATGTCGGCCTCGCCATTAGCGACTTCGCCCGGCAAAACCGAATCTTGTTCGTGGCAAGCGAGCCGCTCACGGACGCCCTCGTCTGGGAGAGCGGGCATCGCTATTGCTACCGGCTCCGCCCCTCGACATACATGCTGGCAGCGATGCTGGTGGAAGAGGCTGCGCAACTCAAGGCGTCGCGATGGGCGACGATCGCTCCGAATTACGAGTACGGGCAGTCGGCCGCAAGGTGGTTCACGCAGCTTCTGCGCCAACGTCGTCCCGATGTCGCGTTCGTCGGCAGTCAGTGGCCGCCGCTGGGCGCCATCGATGCCGGCGTCGTCGTGAACGCGCTTGCCCAGCAGAACCCCGGAGCGATTCTCAACATCACCTTCGGGCCCGACCTCACCAGATTCGTCCGGCAGGGACATGATCGCGGCCTGTTCGAAGGGCGAGACGTCGTGTCGTTCACAACAGGCGAACCCGAATATCTCCATCCGTTCGGAAAGGACGCGCCGACAGGATGGATCGTGACCGGCTATCCCGTGACCGATATCCTGGACCAGGCCAACTGCTCGTTCGCGTCGGCCTATTCCGCGCGCTACGGCGAGGCTCCCACCATGGGCTCCGTGGTCGGTCACGCCATGATCAGCTCCATCGTGGCTCCGATCGAACGACTCGGAAGCGTCGAGACCGAAACGATGGCCGATGGCTTTGGCAATGTCGGCTTCGATACGCCGTTTGGGCCGGCAATCTGGCGTTCGATCGACCATCAGAGCACGATGGGAACGTTCGTCGGCCGCACCGCGGTCAGAGGCAACAAGGCTGTCATGGTGGACTGGAAATACCGGGATGGCGGAACGACGCTTCCACCGGACGCCGAAGTCCGCAAGCTCCGCCCGGCCACATGACCGGCAATGCGCTGTGATGCGGTGATACGAAAGCCTTGCAAGGCCACCTCAGCATCCCGGCGGCAGGATCGGCGACACGCCCGGCGTCGGCGCCGCGCCTGAGGCGTTGGCCGGCAACATCGTCGCGGGCTGCGCCAGAGTCATCGAGACTCCTTCCGCGCACGCCGAGCTGTTGGGGCTGGGCACGACGGCGGCATTCGGGTCAATCCCCGTGCCGCCGGCGCCGTTGGTGTCCGCCAGGATCGTGCCGGGCGCGGGGCTTGCGGGCACTTGCGAAATCGAAAGCGGCAGGGACGCAGCGCTCGTCACCTGTCCTCCCGGCGTTGAGCTGCATGCCACTGTCGCAGCCGTTCCCGCCGGCGCAGCTGCGCCGATCGTCCCGGTCGAGCTGCTGTTCTGTCCCGTGACCGGCAGGATCGGGCCCGCGATACCCGATGTTGGGAGGCCGATGGGCGATACCGTCGGCGTCGCCGGCACCGGCATTGGCGATGACGACGGCGGGGTGCAGACGACCACCGTCCCCGGCGTGGTCGGATCCGACGCGAGCGGAACGGGCGCCAACGTCGTATCCGGCGCACCCGGTACGGTCGTTGCGGAAAACGGCCCCGGACTATTGAGCGGCGAGATCACGATCGCGCCCGGCACCGTCGGCAGATCCATTGCGGTGCTGCCGGTCGTTGCGATTTGTGCCTGGCCCGGAGAGAAGCCGAGCAGGCAAGCGACCATCATTGCAAACGCGAACCGTATCATCTTTCGTGTCCCTAGCTCGTCTCAAGCTTGCGAACGGTGACCTTGCTGCCTTCTGCCAGAGTGACCGCAGGATTGAGCACGACCTGATCGCCGGGCTGCACGCCGTCGCGCACTTCCACCGTGGTGCCGAAATCCCTGGAGATCGAGACCTGCTGCAAATGGACCGTGCCGTTCCGCACGACCGCGACGTGGAGGCCGTTCTGATCGAACACGAGTGCGTCGGATGGGATCATCATCGACGGCGTCCGGCGCGGGATCGATAATTCGACCGTGCAATAGATGCCGGGACTGAGCAGGCCATCGGGATTCGGCACGTCGATCTCGGTCAGCAGCGTCCGGCTCCCCGGCTGCAGCGCGGTCGCGATCCGCGTGACCTTGCCGGCAAACGTCCGCCCCGGAATCTCGGGGACGCGGATGTTGGCATCGACGCCCGGGGCAACTCCGAAAGCCTCGTCCTGCGGTACGAAGACCTGGGTTCGGATCACGTCGGAATGCATCATCGTGAACATGAAGGTGGAGCCGGCTTGCACCAGGCTGCCATTGTCCACGTTCCGCTGCGTGACCACACCGTCGAACGGCGCCACCACACGCTGGTAAGACTTCTCCTGCTGGAGCACGCGAATCTGCGCTTCCTGCGCCGTGATGTTCGACTGCGCAACGCCAACAGCCCCCTGCTGCGCGCGGAGGGTGAGGCGGTCATTGTCGCCCTGCTGTGCCGTCAACCAGCCTTGCTTGACGAGATTGCTGTCCCGCGAGTTGGTGACGTCCGCCAGCTCCCGGCTCGCCTGCGCCTGTTGAAGCGCAGCCTGGTTCTGGGCGAGCGTCGCCTGCGCCTGTGCGATCTGCTGATCCAGTTCGGGAGCGGTGATTTCCGCGAGGAGATCGCCCTTCTTGACCCGATCGCCGATATCGACGTGGCGCTTCTCGATGTAGCCGCTGGTCCGCGCGAAGATATTGGCCGCCTCGAATGCAGTCGTCGTCGCCGGCAGGCTCACCTTCATGATGTCGCCGCTGGGCTTGACTGTCGCCACCCGAACTTCCGGAACGCTGGTCCGAACCTGCTCCGCCACGGCGGCAACCTCACGCGCAGCCTCATAGTGCCGCCAGCCGCCGATGCCCAGACCGCCCGCAAGCAGCAGGAGCACGCCTCCGCCGAGCAACGCACCGCCGTAACGACGTCCAGATCGTGCGCCCTTGCCCGGCAGTTCCACGACCCGGAGGCTCTCCGCCCCCGGGCGATCTCTCGCCCCGTCGTCATCCGTCTTTGCGCGAACGTCACTCATTCCGGTTGCTCCTCGAATACACCGTGGCGCGGCTTGCCGTCATTGCCCTTGCGCAGCATGGCGAAGAGATAAGGCACGATCAGCAAGGTGGTCGGGGTCGCGAACAGCAGGCCGCCGATGACCGCTCGCGCGAGCGCGGCATTCTGCTCCTCGCCCGGCCCGCCGATCGCCATCGGGATCATGCCCACGATCATCGCCGCCGCGGTCATCAGCACCGGCCGGATCCTCGTTCGGCCCGCGCTCAGCGCCGCCTGGAACGCGGAATGTCCCTTCAATTGCTCGTCACGCGCGAAGGTCACGAGCAGGATGGAATTCGCCGAGGCAACACCGATCGCCATGATGGCTCCCATCAGCGACGGCACGTTCAGCGTCGTCCCGGTGATGAACAGCATCGTCACGATACCGCAGAATGTCGCCGGCAGCGCCAGGATGACGACGAAGGGATCGCCAAAGTTCTGATAGTTCACGACCATCAGCAGGTAGACCAGGATGGCCGCGAACAGCAGCCCGATTCCAAGATCGCGGAACGACTGATGCATGCTCTGGATCTGTCCCAGGACCCGGATCGAATTGCCCGGCTGAAGCTGCTTCTGCAGGGTCGACGTCACCTTCTCGATGTCGGCCGCGACGCTGCCGAGATCGCGCCCCTGGACGCTCGCATAGACGTCGAACACCGGCTGGACGTTGGCCTGGTTCGAATTGGTGGGAACGGTCCCCCGCTTGAACGTCGCGACGTTGCTGAGCAGGCCGGGCACGGTCTGGCCGCTTGCGGCAGCCGACGCCGACACCGGCGTGTTGCCCAGGGCGTTCAGCGAGTTGGCCCTGTATTCGGGAGTCTGCACCGCCAGGTAATAGGGGATGCCTGAGGTCGGGTCCGTCCAGAAATTCGGCGAGACCTGCGCGGACGAGCTGAGGCTCACATTGATATTGGTCGCCACCGTGCTCGCATTGAGGCCCAGCTGCGCTGCGCGGGTGCGGTCGATGTCGGCGTAGAACGCGGGAGCATCGACCTCCTGCTGCAAGTGCGCATCGACCACGCCGGGGATCGCCGCGAGGCTCTTCTGCAGCTCCTTGGCCACGGCCAGATTGTTGCTGCCGTAGCCGACCGTGCGGACATCGATCTGCGCCGGAAGACCGAAGTTCAGGATTTGCGTGACGATGTCGGCCGCCTGGAAATAGAACGTGTCCTCCGGGAAGGCCGCCGGCAGCACCTGCCGCAGCTTCCTGACGTAATCCGCAGTCGGCTTGTGGCCGTCCTTGAGCGACACCAGAATGGTGCCGTCATTCACCCCGATCGTCGAGCCATCGGTGAATGCGAGATTGTAGGCCCGCGCCGGGAGGCCGATATTGTCGACGATCAACGCACGGTCGCGCTCCGGAATGACCTCGCGGATCTTGTCCTCGACCGCCTGGAAGATCGCTTCCGTACGCTCGATCCGCGTGCCCGCCGGCGCGCGAACATGAAGCTGGATCTGGCCGCCATCGATGACGGGATAGAAATCCCTGCCGACATAGGCGAACATGGTGGCTCCGAGCGCCAGCACCAGCACGGCGACGACCGGCACGACGGCACGACGGCGCAGCAATTCCTGCAGGAGATCGGAATAGCCATCGCGCAGATGCTCGAAACCGCGCTCGAAGGCGGCGGAGGCGCGCGAGAAGATCCCCGACGGGCGCTCGCCTTCGCCATGACGCCGCTCGCCCTTCAGCAAGAGGCCGATAGTGATCGGCGTGAGCGTCCGCGACAGCCCGTATGATGCCAGCATCGCGAACACCACGGCGAGGCCAAGCGGCGTGAACAGGTATTTGGCCGGGCCCTCCAGGAACACGACCGACGTGAACACGCAACTGATCGCGAGCGTCGAGACCAGCGTCGGGATGGCGATTTCAGCGGCTCCGTGCAGGGTCGCCTCCGGCAACGGCAAGCCTTCCTCGGTCCAGAGCCGGTGCGTGTTCTCGATCGTCACCGTCGAATCGTCGACGAGGATACCGACCGCGAGGGCGAGCCCGCCGAGCGTCATCGTGTTGAGGGTCTCGCCGAGGAAATACAACACGATCAGCGAGGACAGCATCGCCAGCGGGATCGAGATCAGGACGACCAGCGTGGACCGCCACGATCCCAGAAACACCAGGATCATCAGCGCGGTCAGGCCGGCCGCGATCGCGCCTTCGCGCAGCACGCCGTCGACCGAATGGGTGACGAATATCGATTGGTCGAACAGCTCATTGATCTTCAGCCCCGCCGGGGCCGCTGCGCGGATCGACGTCAACGCCGCCTTGACGCCGTTGACGACGGCGAGCGTCGAGGCATTTCCGTTCTTGATGATGCTGAGCAGGACGGCGCGATGGCCGTCCTCGCGCACGATGTTCTGCTGCACCTGGGCGCCGTCGCGGACCTGGGCGACGTCCTTCAGGAAGATCGTGGCCCCGTTCGCGAACTTGACCGGGATCATGTTGAGGTCCTGGATCGTGGCCGGCGTCGCGTTGGTGCGAACGGTATACTGGGTATCGCCGATCTTGGTCGTACCGGTCGGCAACGTCAGGTTCTGGGTGTTCACTGCGTTGACGATGTCGAGCGGCGTCAATCCGCGCGACAGCAGCTTGTTCGGATCGATGTCGACCATGATCTGGCGGTATTTGCCGCCGGCAGGCGTGGGCAGGGTCACGCCAGGGACGGGAGCCAGTTGCTGGCGGACCCGGTAGATGCCGAAATCGTAGAGCTGCTGCTCGTTCAGGCTGTTCGACTCGAGGCTGAGCTGGAGCACCGGCACGCTCGAGGCATTGAACTGCACGATGATCGGCGGCTGGATGCCCGGCGGCATCAGGGCGCGGATCGCGTTGGTCGCCGAGACGATCTGCGAGATCGCGAGATCGAGATTGACGTCCGGCTGGAAGTAGACCTTCTGAATCGACAGGCCGTTAAGGGTCTGCGCTTCGATATTCTTGATGCCGCTGACGTTGGCGCTGATCGAATACTGGCTGTAGGTGCTGACGCGCTGCTCCATCTCCGGCGTCGAGAGGCCGGTATAGCTCCAGATCACCGTGACCACGGGGATGCGGATCTCCGGGAAAATATCTGTCGGCATCGACCGGATCGCGATGCCGCCGAGGAACAGGATCAGCGCCGCAAGCACATAGAATGTGTGCGGAAGCCGTAGCGCGAAGCGAACAATTCCCATGGAGGTCTGCCTGGAGCGGGTTACGCGTGATCTTCGGACAGGTGAGAACGGCCGGACCTGCGTTCAAATGAAAACGAATTCAGACGCTGCATGCGGCGCCCCGCTGCGCATCCTGCATGGCAAGCATCACCGCACGCCTGACCTTGGCAAAGGCGCGGATCTCGATCTGCCTGACACGTTCGCTGGATATGGACAGTTCCTGGGCGAGCCGATCGAGCGTGACGGGGCATTCCGTCAGCCGCCGCGCCTCGAAGACGCGACGTTCCCGCGCCGCAAGCCCGCTGAGCGCAACACGCAAGGCGCTGCCACGCCGCTCGGTCTGCTCGTGATCGACCAGCACCGTCTCGGCGTCGACCGCCCCATCGACCAGCAAGGCTTCCAGCTCGGTTCCGCTGTCCTCGCCACCGACGCGCACGTTCAGCGACATGTCGCCATGCAGCCGCGTGTCCATCTCGATCACCTCTCGCGCGGTAACCTCGAGCTTCCCCGCGATCAATTCGGCGACGTCAGGGGTGAGCCCCGACATCGCGCTGCCGGTGGCTTTCCTGATCTCGCCGCGGAGCTTGAAAAACAGCTTCTTCTGCGCGGCCGTCGTCCCGATCTTGACGAGGGACCAGGACCGCAGGATGTACTCGTGAATGGCCGCCTTGATCCACCAGATGGCGTAGGTGGAGAAGCGCGCGCCGCGACCGGGTTCGAAGCGTGACGCTGCGATCACGAGGCCGAGATTCGCCTCGGCGATCAGATCGACCATCGGAAGGCCGTATCCCTTGTAGCCTCGCGCCAGCCTGGCCGCGAGGCGGAGATGACTGGTGACGAGCGCGTCCGCCGCTCGCCGGTCCCGCGTCTGCTGCCAGCGGCGTGCAAGCTGCTGCTCCTGACCGGGCTCAAGGAAGTCGTAGCGCCCGATGGCCGCGGAATACGCGCTGAGGAACGGCACCGGTGCGACCGGCGTAGCAGGGGGATTGGTCCTCGTCAGTTCGTGGCTAGTCTGCATCTGTCGCTCCCACGGTCCAGGCCGGCTGTTCAATCTCGAAAGCATCGCGGATCATTTGGCTCATCCCATCTGGTCTGCGTCGGCGTGCAGCAATGTCCGCCACCGGCGCGCGGCGGCCGTCCCCGCCCGTCCGGTCCAGGCCAGGATCTCGATCCGCCCTCCGGGGGCCGGACGGACGATCAGCCGAAAGCCGTGCAGCTTGACGATGGCGGCGACCAGGCTCAGTCCGAGGCCGACGCCCGGCGTATGGCGCATCTTGTCGGAGCGATAGAACCGACGCAGCACCGCCTCGCGTTCCTGCTCGCTGATGCCGGGCCCGGTATCGCTGACGCACACCAGCGCCGTGTCGTCGTCCCCTTCCAAGGCGAGCTCGACCCGACCGCCTGACGGCGTGAACTTGATAGCATTGTCGACGAGATTGGCGATGGCCTCGAACAGCAGGTCGCGGTCACCCCACACCAGCACATCGCGCTCGATGACGACCGCAAGCGCAATGCGCTTGTCTTCGGCGATGGGTTCGTAGACGTCGCACACCTCGCGCAGGATCTCGTCCAGCGCGACCTCGCCAAAGCCTGCCATGCGGCGGTTGTTCTCGATCTCGGTCAGGCGCAGCAGGGCGGTGATGATCGCGAGCGACTGGTCGATGCCGGCAATGGCCTTGTCGATGGTCTCCTGCAGCTCCTCCAGCGTCGCCGCATGAGTTCGCCCCCGCTCCAGCGCCAGGCGGACGCGCGTGAGCGGCGTCCTGAGATCATGGGCGATGTCGTTGCCGACGCCGGCGAGCGCATTGATCATTGTCTCCATCTCGTCGAGCATTCCGTTGACGATCCCGGCCAGCCGCGCGAACGGATCGTCCGTCCCGTCCTGCGGAAGCCGCTCGCGCAGCTCGCCGGCGACGATGCGCTGGACCCGCTGGTTCACCTCCTCGACGCGCCTCTGGGCGCGGAGGCTGAGCCAGGCACCGGCCAGCAGGCAGAGGCTGAAGGCCGGCAGCAGGCCCAGGGCGAGCGCCTGCCCCACCACACTCGAGATCTCGCGTGTCTCGTCGACATTCCGTCCGACCACCAGGACATCGCCGCCGTCGAGGCGCTTGCCGATCACCCTGACGACGGGATCGTGCACTGCCGTCGACGTGATGAGATCGAGGCGCACGCCCTGCACCGCTCCGTCGAGCCCGAGCTCGCGCGGCACGCGGTCGATGTTGCCGGCAAGGCGGGTGCCCGCAGCATCGAACAGTCCCGCGTATTGCACGCCCCTGGAATCCTGATCGAGATGATCCGCGATCGCGCTGATGCGATGGGCCGGCGACAGGTCTGAGATAAAGTGAATCTGGGTGGTAATCATGCGATCGGATCGCGCGACCAGATAGTTGTCGAGCTTCCAGTAGATGAATGCGAACAGGCCGACGACGAACAGCGCAAAGCCTGCCGCCATGGCCAGGGCCGAAAGGAACGTGCTGGAACGGATCAGCTGGATCTGACGCATCGCCGGCCCCTATTGCCGCGAACGCAGGACGAAGCCGGAGCCTCGGACGTTGTGGATGAGCGGCACCTCTCCGGGGCCGTCGACCTTGTGACGGAGCCGGCCCATATGCACGTCGATCAGGTTCGTGGTTGCCGGAACGAACTTGTAGTTCCAGACCTCTTCGAGCAGCATCGCGCGCGTCAGCAGCTGATCATTCCGGCGCATCATGTATTCGAGCAGGCGGAATTCGCGCGGCAGCAGGTCGAGCTCACGCCCGCCGCGTCGCGCGGTACGCTCGATCAGATCGATCTCGAGCGGCCCGACCTGCAAGGTCGTTTCTCGGCTGTCGATCGGACGGCGCAGCAACGCCTCGATCCGCGCGACAAGCTCGACGAGCGCGAACGGCTTTGTGAGATAATCGTCTCCGCCCATACGCAGCCCGCGCACCCGATCGTCCACCGCGCCGAGCGCACTCAGGACCAGGACGGGTGTCCGGACCTGATCCCTGCGCAGCGCCTCGATGACGGTGAGCCCGTCCATTCCCGGCAGCATGCGATCGACGATCATGGCATCCGGGCTCGACGCACGCGCCCGGTCGAGACCGTCGACGCCGTCGCCGGCCCACTGCACCTCGAAGCCGCGATCGGAAAGCTCGGCGACAATCGCCTCCGCGGTCTCCGCATCGTCCTCGATCAGGAGAATGCGGTTCATGATCCTCGCTCCACGTTCCGCGCGGCGTTCTGGTGCGTGGTGGGTACGCGTAGGCTCGGCGACGCGCTGGGTCATGTTCGATGCCCGCGCTCGTCGAATGCGCGGCCTTGACGCCGCCTTTTGCCGGCCACTCGCTGCGGTACGAGATAGGCTCGCGGCACAGGGGGCACCATTGAATTGCAGTTCATGATCTCGGCCGTGCGCCTGAGGAGCAGCGCCAGTGCAAGGGCGATACGTGTTGCCAATGGCGTGATCATCTTCAGGGCTCCGCTCCGAACTGCGCTGCATCGAACATATGAGCTCGACGCGCTCGCGGTCGTCCGGAGGACAACGAATGTTATGGATTCGCACGATCGTGGTGCGACGTTACATCGGCTCACGGGCCGTTGAATTGTGGTGAGCAATTCGTGCATTTGAATCGTGCCCGGTCGCGCACACCTCGATGAGCAGCCGGCTTGGTCGGCCTGATGTCATCAAAGGAGAGAGCGAATGACCACGTCCAAACTGTTGTCGATGGGACTGATTGCAGCCGCGATGCTCGGCGGTCCCGTGATGGCGCGCGAGCATCACCGCGTCGTGCGACAGCCCGCGATGGAGGCCGACACGGTCGCAACGAGCGCGCCCGTCTATCAGGGCGAACGTGGCTGCGTTCCTGCGCCGCGCGTCGGCGCCTTCGCCACTGCGCCGTGGACCGGCAACAACGTGCCTTGCGAGCCCGGCACCGGCAGCTTCTTCTGATCGCGCCAACGCTTCCTGCCGGGGGACTTCGCCGGCCGGACGCTTATCGAATCACGGGGAGCGGACTGACCTCGTCAGCCCGCTCCCTTGCGTTGCCTCGCGGCCACGCGCGGCGCGATCACCTTCGTGCGCGGCGCGCCCGATGTCTGACCTGAATGTCTGACGTCGAATTCAGTTGGATTGCCGCGCAGCGCTCCTACCTCTCCAGCATCACACGCCCAGCCATCAAGCAGCCTCGCGCGCACCGCGCGACGCGAAAGCGGGCTTCAGGGATGACCGGGCTCAACACGAGAGGAGTTTTCCATGAAACGAGTCATCATGATTCTGGCAACAGCAGCGCTCGCCTCGACGCTCGCGATCGGCACGGCCGACGCGCATGGCGGTGGCGGCGGCGGCGGCCACGGCGGATTTGGCGGCGGCAGCTTTGGCGGCGGACATGCGGGCTTTGGCGGCGGCGCGCATTTCGGCGGCATGGGGCATGAAGGCGGATTCGGCAGCGGCGCCCGGTTCGGCGGCGAGCACCTCGGCTTCGGCGATCATGCCGGCGGCCTCCGCCAGCACGCGTTTCACAGCTACGGTCGCTACCGGCCCGGATATGGATTCTACGGCGCCTATCCGGATTGTTATGATTGGTACGAACTGCATCCCGGCCGGCCGTTGCCGCTGAGCTGCAGCTAGATCCGCGCGTCACGCCGATCGGTCCGGATCGCACAGCGTTACGGTCCGGGCCGATCGCGCTAGCGCAGTATCATGGCGCGTCTGTCGGCATGCATGATGGCGCAACACGCAGTTTCGCATCCTCGCGGCGCTTATCGCCCGAGCTTTGCATGGTCACTCCACCCTCAAATCCAAGAGGGCGAAGGGAAGGCCGGGTGCTGACCTCGCACCCGCGGTCCGCTGCGCGAAACGCACACGCAGGAAGAACCGCACAGCAGCATACAGGTGGTGCCAATCACTCGACCTTCCCTGCGCGATGGTCGGACGGCTTATGCCGCGCTCTCCCGGGAGCCGAACTTTCCTTCTGGCCTCCCTCGCCTCGCGAATTTGGATGATGCTGTCCGCCCGGTTGGGTTCGCACACACCTCCGCGAAAGCTCGACCGCAGTAACGACGGCCAGGACCACACGGTTTTGCCGTACGCGCATTCGCCATTTCGCCGCAGGGTTCGACGGCATCGTGCACGTAGCCATCGAAATACCGACGAGACGAACTTCACAGCGCCGCTCGTCCGCACGTGGCCACGGGCTCACAGGTAGCTCATCAAGACACAGGGAGACCACATGACAACTCGCACCAGCCCTTTCGTCGCTGCGCCGCAACTCGTGCAGCAACTCATGGATTACGGCCGCACGCTCCTCGACAATGGCCTTGAACAGGACCTCGTTCGGCTCGTGGCGATCCGCACATCTCAAATCAACGGCTCTGCAGCCGGCCTTCAACTTTACTATTCGGAAGCCCGTAAGGAGGGACCGCTAGAGCCGCGGCTGGATCTCGCGATCGCTTGGCGTGACACGGATTTATTCACCGCGCGAGAGCGAGCCGCCCTCGGCTGGGCCGAAGCGCTGACCCGCGTTGCCGAAGCGCGAGTTTCGGATGAAGCATATGACTTGTGTCTCAGCCTTGAGAGCGGCAGCTCGATCCGCTCGACTTATCCTGAAGTGAGTTCGTCGAGATCTCTATCCACCACGCACTCCGCACCATCGATAACATAGGCTGCGTGACGAAAATCCCTGATAGTGGCGAGCTTGCCGGCGGACCAGTTCAGCAGCATGAAATATTTCGCACGCCCGGCTGGCTCATTCGGATCGAACACCAGGATCGCGGGACGTCCCTCGACCTGCCCCGTCACCAGGTGCCAGTCGCTGACCTTCGAATAATTGCCGAAGTAGTTCGACACCTCGGCCTTGCCCTTCAGCCTGGTGCGGTTGACGAGCTCGAGCCTGACGTCGTCGGCGATCATGGCGCGGATCGCGTCGAAGTCGCGGGCATTGAAATGGCCGACATAGGCGTTGAGCCGCGTCCGATCGGCTTCCGACAGGCGCGGCTGCGGCACGTCGTCCGGCTCTCCGGCGAACTCACGCAGCTGCGTGCGTCCGCGATGCAGCGCGGCCTTCACCGCCGGCAGGCTGAAATCCATGATGTCGCAAACCTCGGCCAGCGAGCAGCCGAGCACGTCCATCAGGATCACGCTGGAGCGCTGCGTCACCGGCAGCCGCATGAAGGTGCGCAGGCTGGTCGCAGCGATCTGGCGGCTTTCCACATCATCGAGCCGGTCGGCAATCATCTCCACCTCCTCAGCCGAATGCAGCGCCTCCTGCCGGTTGCGGCGACGCAGGAAATCCAGCGCGGTGTTGTGCGCGATGCGGAACAGCCAGCCCTCCATATTGACGGGCGAGACCGATTGCAGCGCTTCCACCGCCTTGATCAGCGCATCCTGCAGCACATCCTCACCGTCGATGACCGAGCCGACAATGCGGGCACAGTAGCGATGCAGTTTCGGCCGCATCCGCGCCAGCAGGGCCTCGACATCGACCGTGGCCAGGGGATCTGGCGCCATTGCTCCTCCGCTAGGCCTGGTCAGGACTCGTCCAGCATACGATAGTTGCCGACGATCCTCACATCACGAACCAGCGGCGGCTCCGCGCAGCGGTCACGGATGCCGTCCTGGAACGCCTGAAACGCCTTGAGCTTCGGGATCGGGCTCGAGCCGTCCTCGGCCGCCGCCTCGACAAGATGGATAAAGGTGTCGTCCTCCAGCCGCAGCGTCAGATAGCGCACGCCGTCCGGCCCGGCCGCCTTCAATTCGGCAAATACGGCCGAAACCAGCTCGGCATTCCGGTCGGCCAGCTCCGGCCTGGCCTTGTATCTGATCAACGTCCTTCTCATCGCGCGCTCCTTGCTCATGTCGCGACCTGGTTCGCTTAAAATCGCGCAAATGGCCGCATCACCCCTGGGACGTTCGCCGGCCGGCGAGGGATGCGGCCCGGAACAAATTATTTTTGGGCGCATCCTTTGCCGCTCAGCCCTCGTCTAGCCCGCAGAACGCGCCGCGACAGGCGGCGCGACACACGGAGACAGGGCGATGCAGACCCCGACCAATCGCGCGGCGCAGAACTGGGTGCTCGGCGTCACCGCGCTGGCATCCTTCATGATGGCGCTGGATGCCATGATCGTCACGACGGCATTCGCGGCCATCCGCGCCGAATTCGGCAGCGCGGTCGAGACGCTGCAATGGACCGTCAACGCCTTCAACCTGACCTTCGCCGTGCTGCTCCTGACCGGCGCCGCGCTCGGCGACCGCTTCGGTCGCCGCCGCATGTTCGCCGCCGGGATCGCCCTGTTCGTCGTTGCATCGGCAGCCTGTGCGCTCGCAGGCAATGCCACCGCGCTGATCGCCGCCCGCGCGCTGCAGGGCGCCGGCGCCGCGCTGGTGATGCCGCTCGCAATGGCGATCCTGAGCGGCACGTTCGGCCGCGAGGAGCGCGCCCGCGCGCTCGGCATTTTCAGCAGCATCACCGGCTGCGCGCTGATCGTCGGCCCCGCCATCGGCGGCTTCATCACCGAACATTTCGGCTGGCGCTGGGTGTTCTGGATCAACCTGCCGATCGGCCTAATCGCGATCGCCCTGGTGCTGGCACGGTTGCGCGAAAGCTTCGGCCCGGCCGCTGCGTTGGACATCCCCGGACTGGCGCTGGTCGCGCTTGCGGCGCTGGCGTGGGTGTGGAGCCTGTTGCGCGGTAACGCTGTCGGGTGGGCGAGCGCCGAAATCATGGCCACGCTGATGTCGGGCCTGGTGTTCGCCGCCGGCTTCGTGCTCTGGGAATTGCGCGCGGCCGCGCCGATGGTGCCGATGCGGCTGTTTGCATCTCGCGCGCTTGCCTCCGGCATGTCCGCAAGCGTCCTGTTCTACGCCGCAATGTATGGGGTCGTGTTCCTGCTGCCGCAGTTCCTGCAGACCGCGCTGGGCTTCGACGCCTTCGGCGCCGGACTTCGCCTGCTGCCCTGGACAGCGACGCTGTTCGTCACCGCCCCGATCGCCGGCGCGGTCGTCAACAGGTTCGGCGAGCGGCCGCTGGTGGTGACGGGATTGCTGATGCAGGCGATCGGCCTTGGCTGGATCGCGGAGATCGTCAGCCCCGCGGTTACCTACTCCGCTCTGGTCGCGCCGTTGGTGCTGGCCGGCGTCGGCGTCTCGATGGCGATGCCGGCAGCACAGAACGCCATCCTGAGCTCGGTCGCGGTGGCCGAAATGGGCAAGGCGTCCGGCATCTTCAACATGGGCCGCTTCCTCGGCGGCATGTTCGGCATCGCCGCGCTGGTGGCGAGCTTCTCGGCCCATGGCGGGGCCTACTCGGCCGGGCATTTCGAGCGCGGATTTGCCGCGGCGATGAGCCTTGCTGCAACGCTGTCGCTGGCCGGCGCGATTGCGGGGTTTTTCCTGCCGGCACGGCGACGGACTGCCGACGCAGCCGCGCCGCAGGATGCGTGACGCGGACAACACTGGAGTTTCGTTATCGGCCTGCGCCTTGTGCCGCCATCCTTCTTTCTGATCATGAAGCGCCGTTCTAAAATGAAAACGACATCTGGTGGAAGACATCGCAGTCCTCTGACATGCATTGCAACCCCGCAGGACACGTTTTCGCGTTCTCGCGGCGAAATTCGCCCGAGCTTTGCCTGGTCACGTCACCCTCAAATCCAAGAGGGCGCAGAGAAGGCCGGGTGCCGGCTGGCACCCGCGGTCCGCTGCGCGAAAAGCACACGCAGGAAAACCGCACAGCAGCATACAGGTGGTGCCAATCACTCGGCCCTCCCTGCGCGATGGTCGGACGGCTTATGCCGTGCAGCATGGTCATGACTTCCTGCTAGGACGCGATGGAGAGACGTTGCAGCGGATCGTTAGTCCCGTAGGAACCGTTCAAATCTCGGCAACGCAATCGATCTCGAGCAGAAAGTCCTTTCGCGGTAGCCGCGCCTCAACCGTGGTGCGGGCCGGCCATCCGGACTGGTCGGAACCAAAGAATTCCTTGTAGATCTCATTCATCTCTTCGAAGTCGGCGCGCCGATCGAGATACACGTTGACCTTGGCGATCTTGTCGACGGAGCTGCCGGCATATTCGAGGGTCGCCTTGATGTGCTGCAGCGCGTAGCGCATCTGTTGAGCGAAGTCGCCCTGCGGGATTTTGACGTTCTCATCGTACCCCGGAAAGCCGGAGACGAAGATCAGATTTCCGACCTTGACCGCGTTCGAGTGCGGCGACTTCGATCTCGGAAGAGCGGGGTTGTTGATGATTGTACGTACCATTCTAGTCTCCTGTTTTTGAAGGTTGCGGGCCGGCGCCGACTGTTGGGCCGGCCGAACTGCATTTCGGCTCTGCAACCTGCTGTCGAAAGATTTCGGGCGTCGTACCCCGATGGTGCTTGAAGAAGCGGACGAAGTGCGACGGATGGGAATATCCGAGACCGTATGCGATCTCCTTGATCGATCGCTTGCTGTAGAGCAGGAGCCTCGTCGCCTGCCCCAGTAGGGCGGTCTGGACGACTTCCCTGGCCGAGCGGCCAAGAGCCCGTCTGCATGCCGCGTTCAGGGCATAGGGCGTCGTCGACAGCCGGGAAGCGAAAGAGTCGACCGTAAGCGGGACAGCAGGGGGATTGCCGGATCTACCGGCGATCTCGAGATCGGTCTCGAGGCATCCCCGGAAGCGGTCGAAGAGCTCGGCCGCATTCGCGGTGGAGCGGTTCTCCTGCTCGAGGCCTGCCGACGCCTGCGCGGTCGCCGCGTCAATTCCGAGAAGGCACGCACCGAAGAGGTGGCGCAGCATCTCGCGACCGTTTCCCCGACTGGTTCCGAAGGACTCGGCGATCAAAGCGACGAGCTTGCGCAGATTCTCGCCGCCCACGTCGTCGTTCAAGGTGACCAGACGCTGCGTGGTCAGCCGCAGCAGCGCGGCCTTTATCGAGCCGTCTTCGAGCGTCAGCCCTGCGAGGAAGTCCGGAGACATGCTGATGACGTAGCCGACGCTATCGGGCTCGTACGTGAATTGATGAACGGCGTTCGCCGGCGTAAAGATGCAGCACGGCCCGGTGGCGGTCCGTTCAACTCCGTCATGCTCGAAGACGCATCCCCCAGCGAACGTGATCGAGAATTGATGGAAGTCGGGATGTCGATGCAGGCCGATCCGCCAATTGTTGGGGATATTCCGGATCGCAAAGGGTTCGATATGAAAAAACCCGAAGCTCTCCGCCGTCCAATCCTCACCGTACAGATAGTAGGCCGGAACTTCGAGAGCCCGTCGGGAGGAACCGCGAGCGTCCGGAAATGCTTTCGAACGTGGTTCTATCATCGCCTCTGCAGCCATGGTGTCAGGCTTTCGCCCCGAGTTCCTTGGCCGGAAGTTTCTCGCCCACACGCCAGATGGTCGGGATCGTCCGGTCTGAATCCTGGACCCATTCTTGCCATGCCGATTGGACTTTGTTGAGATCCGTCTCGATATTGGTGATTAGGAATTCTCCCCGGAATGTCAGGTTTCCCTGCTCATCATACCACTCCAGTGCGTCGACCTCCCCCGGCTGGCGGTAGCGCTCGATCACGAGACCGATGCAGCCTTCCGGCCGCTGGGGCGAATGCCGGACATGGGACGGTAGAAGATACATCTCACCCTCGCGCACCACGACTTCGGAGCGCACGCGCGTGACCGGATCGATCAGCTTGAGCGTCACGTCGCCGCGCAGCTGGATGAAGAGTTCTTCACCCGGATCGTCATGATAATCCGGGCGGTAGTTCGGTCCGCCTACCATCATGACAAGCAGATTCTGCCAGCGCTGCTTCCAGAACTGGAGATTGCCAATCGGCGGCTTGAGGTTATGCCCATTGTCCTCGATCCATCGATCGAGGTTGATAGGCAGATCCTTCAAATTGCTCGGCACGATGTCCTCCCTAATTTCCATCAACGGGCGCGGTGCGGCGGACTCCATCGGCAGATCCGCCCGGCCCGATAGGCTCCAGACCGTGATACTTGCGATTGAAATACATCAACGGCAACTGCTCCGACCTCGACTCCGCCGAATAGACACGCGCGAACATGATGTTGTGCGTGCCGAATTCCTTGATCTCGGCGATGCTACAGTCCAGTGTCGCCACGGCATTGTCAAAGACCGGCGCGCCGGTCTTCCGCGTCGACCAGCTGACCCTTCTGAAACGCGATTCCATGTCCTCGCCTACTTGGCCTGCGAAGGTCGCGGAAAGTTCGCCTTGATCCGCGTTCAGGAGGTTCACACACAGTACCAGGTTGGTTCTGAATGCCAGATTCGATCTGCTGTCCTTGTGCACGCAGACAAGCACGGTCGCAGGCTCGTCGGTGACCGAGCAGACGGCCGTGCAAGTGAACCCGCAACGACCACCTGGCCCGTCGGTCGTGACGACGGAAACCGCGGCGCCGAAGCGCGCCATTGCGGTGCGGAAGGTGTTGCGATCGACGTGCATGACGTCAACCGTTCAGCCGGTCGAGGATGCTGACATCCGAGTTGCTATGGTAGCCCGGAACGACCCAGCCATTCTCGTCGTAATCGTTCATGCAGGCGGTAGCCAGCGCTTCCATTTCGGCCAGCGCGCCAGAGCCCCGCGCCTGCATCAACGCCTGCATGCGGATGGCCTCATGGTTGCCGGCGTAATTCCGCTCGTAAAGTTCATGGCGGGAACCGAATTCGGATCCGACCGCATCCCAGAGCGCCTTCATGATCTTGATGCGCTCCTTATAGTCGATCCCGTTCGACCCGCGCGAGTAGCGGGCGAGATATGCATCGACCTCGGGATTCTTGAAGTCTCGCGGACTGGATGGCAGATAGATCAGGCCCGACGCGACGATCTGCTGGATGATGGAGCGGATCGCCGGATAGGCCTCGGTTGCGAAGATGCGGTAGGCCGAACCTGCCTTGACACTCGGCAAGTACGCGTCGCCATGCCACTTGTCCGGCACCGCCGACATCGCGTCGGTGAGCGACCAGAACAGATTCCGCCAACCGATGATCTCGCCCAGCTGAACCTGGACACCGCGAAATCCATCGGTCCCGCATGCGCGCAGCGCCTTCTGAAGAAGCCCGATGATAAAGTCGAGCTTGACCGACAGGCGCACGCAGCTCTGGAAGGTGAAGCCGTTGAGAAACCCGGACTGAGGGTAGAATTTCCGCAGCATATCGATGTCGCGGTGCACGAATACGTTCTCCCACGGGATGAACGCGTTGTCGAATATGAAGATAGCGTCGTTCTCGTCGAAACGGCTGGTCAGGGGATAGTCGAAGGGCGATCCGGTGGCCGCTGCCGCAAGTTCGTAGGAAGGCCGGCAGATCAACTTGATGCCGGGGGTGTCCATCCGGGCGATGAACATGACGGCGAGACTGTCGTCCGTGATCTCGGCCGCCATGTTCTGCCCGAGGAAATTGTAGTGCGTCAATGCCGAAGACGTAGCGACCACCTTCGCACCCGTTACGTAGATGCCGGCATCGGTCTCCTTCACGATGCGCACATAGACGTCCTTCACGTCGTCGGCCGCCTTGTTGCGGTCTATTGGGGGATTGACGAGCGTGTGGTTGATGAACGGAACGGCCTCCTGGGCGCGCGCATACCAAGCTCGCGCATTATCGGCGAACTTACCGTAGAAGCCGGCATTCGCGCCCAGGGTATTGGTGAAGCTTGCCTTGTAGTCGGGGGTACGCCCCATCCAACCGTAGGTCTGGCGGGACCATGCAGCGATCGCGTCGCGCTGCGCGATGAGATCACTGCTCGAACGGGCGTAGCGGAAGAAGCGATGCGTATATCCGCCCGAGCCCGTGTCGGTTTCTGTCGTGAGCACGGGCCGCGTTTCTGGATTGTGGAGCGCATCGTATAGCTTAGCGATCGAGGCGGCCGAATTACGGAATGCAGGGTGCTTGGTAACGTCCTTCACCCGCTCGCCATAGATATAGATCTCCCGGCCGTCGCGAAGCGATTCCAGGTATTCGGCACCGGTGAACGGCCGCTTCTTGTCGGCGCGGATGTCTTCGGGATTGCTGGTCACGTGCTCTACTCCGGACAGATGGCGCAGCAGAACCGCTGCCTTCCGCTCATCATCCCGAAGGCCCGTCCCCAGGGCGACCGATTCGGATGGCCTTTCTGCGAAGTACGATAACCATCGGTGCGACCTCGCGCCGTCGTTCGAGAACCCAGGATCCCACGTCGGGGTGCAGCTCTTCTCGCGACCATGTCGGTGCCTCTCCATCGGCCTGCGTCGACCAATAGGATAATGGATCAGATGAGCCGCCCCGAGCGGGGCGTAACCTATATCGGAGAAACGATAGCCAATATCCTTTTTTGGCGTATGGGTGCCGTCGTAGAACTTGCTGCACGGCGCCTTCCGACCTACCAGCCGATTCTGTAGCACGATGCAATCGGTGAACGACACCTGAGGCTCGGCCCTGGCGACAACGGCCGCCATGGCAAACGCCGCGCAAAAGCTGGTACTTCTTGACCGCGAACTCCGCGCTAGGCTTCGCACTGGAAAGAGGGAAACCGAGCTGCCTCCGGCCGTGAAGCCGTGTTCGCGGAGTTGCGCGCGGCTAGTACTTATTTGTCGCGATAGCTCGCATCGCGATAAACTTCCCTGCCGCCAACGACGGTCGAAAGCGCCTTTCCCCCGATGACGGCCGCAGCCAGGCGGACGGCGCCGCGGAGGCTGCCGAGGTTCTGGCGATGGAGAAGAGACATCATGATTTTCACCGCGCCTTGATCGCATACTGCAAATCACCGCGCCTGCTTGAGATCGCCGGCCAACTCTATATCGAAACGCAGCGCTATCGGCTCCCGAGCCTAATCGGCCGCGTTGCCGAGAAGCATGCGCGCGACGTACCGAAAGAGCATAAGGAGATAATGGATGCCGCCCTCCGCCGGAGCGAAAGCGCGCTGGATCTCCTAGCCGCACATTATCGCAAGACGTCCGAGATCATTTCGACCTCAGCGGATTGGGGTGACGAAAAAATAATCGAGCGGTAAGACGCCTGCAGTGAGAGCCGCTAGCTGAGAAATTAAGCGTCGGCGCGCATGTCGGACCATTAGATCAAATCATCGACAACCTCCAAAGATATGGCTGCCTCTGCTCGGTCAGCCCACATCGGTCTGCATCACTTGCGATTGGCTGTCGCAGCTGCGGACTGTGGGAGCTTTCGGCAAGCAGCGGAATTGCTTTGTATGCGTCATTCTATGTTGAGCCGCTCAATCAGCCAGCTTGAACACCTAATCGGAGCGATATTGTTTGAGCGGTCAAGCGGAGGCGTTGTGCCTACAACTGCCGGAAGAAGCATCCTGCGAATATCGCGAATGATCCTCGAACAGGTCGACATGCTGGTCGCGACGGGACGGTCCAGCGGTCGCGGCGAAGCCGGACGACTCTCGATAGCAATGAAACAGCGCTCTTAAGCCAACATGATCCAGAAACGGACATAGAGGATATCTTGGCCGCCAAATTGGCATTGAGACAGCATGGCGTCTAAAGCCTTGCGCCGCGCTGATGTTCGTCAACGGCGCCGGCGAACTCGACCAAAAGCACGACCAAGACCTACGTGATACCTGCGTCATGCTTCTCGATCGGGCTGGCTGCGACTAGCTGACGATCTGCGACATCACTGGACATTCATACCGAAGCGCGCAGACCATCGTGAAGCACTACCGCGCCCGCAATGCGACTCGCGCCGATTCCAGTATCGACAGGCTTGAATTGCAAGTGCGGAAGGAAGGCATGAAGAGCTGAAACGCAGACCGGTGGGTCTCGTGCCAAACTGTGGATGAGCTTCGGTCCCAATTATCCGACTCGTCGCACGGCGTGCGACGTACGACCATTAAAAGCGTCGCACGGAGACCCGGTTTGTTCTGCCTGGGAATTTAAAAAAGCCCTCGCGGGCCAATATCTTAGGGTGGTGGGCGCACCAGGGCTCGAACCTGGGACCCGCTGATTAAGAGTCTCATGTTCTACGAACACAAACAGGTACTTAGCTGTAAAAGAACCATTCGATAGGCCTATATAGATCAATAGGTTACACCTGCATTGTAAATCGCATGCGCAACCCGCGACCCCTACGTTCCTAACGTAAGTAGGAAGCGAAAAGACCGACAATAACAATGAAGTTCGCTCGCGATTGACCATCTTTATCGCTGTTTGTTCACGCGGTTTCGGTGGTCAATCAATTGGTGGTCAAGGTCACAGAGCCTGTTCTTGTCTTGCTCTCTCCCTGAGGTGCCGCCGGAATGAAAACTACATTGCGATCCAATTTTTGGCCGATGATGGTGCAGATCCCTATAGATCGAGCCGGCAATGCGAGAGTTTGCGCACGATCTCAACGCCCCTGTTTTGATCGTCGTTCTTGCGCAGGCACTTGAGTCGCTTGGAATCGCGCAACAGGGCGACACCGCCGGCGGGAGCGATAGCCTTCGCACCTGCAGCAACGATCCTCGTTGCTTAAAATCGGTCTGCCGATAAGCTTTCCATATTGTCGCCAGTTCATTTAAGCACCTTTGGAGATTGCTTTGACGAACGACACAGCCGTTTACGTCGTCGGTCGCGTCGATCCAACTCCCCGCAGCAAGGAGTGGGCCGGCCGCATGGGCACGCGACGCACCATCGCCAGAGATGGGCTTACCATCGATCCTGCATCCCTCGCCTATTGCCGGCACGAATGGCTGAACGGAAGCGGTTACGTCGATATCGAGCGGGTACGAGAATTCCCGTCGATGTTCACGCTCTGAGCATCAAGATGAACCGGCAGCCTCCTCCGGAAGAGACAGTCCGCCGACTGCTAGGCCGCCTCGCAAGACGAGGTCGGCCCGCTCGAGTGCTTTCGACAACGCCTCACGCGACCGACAGCAACCCAAACCGCGAATTCGCGAAAACCGATCAGTCAGTGGTTTGGTTCTTCGTCTTCTTACCGATCTTCGTGCTGCTCTACGCGATAGTCGAGAAAATGCACGTTAGATAACGCACTCGGCGGCCGCGCGTCGATCTCAAGTCGCAAACGTCCTTAGTCGCATCGCTTGAAGATGCCCTGCTCTAAACTAAATCCCGATCACACTGGTGATCCCTGAGTGCATTCCGCTGGGCAACTCGTATCAGGTCGACCGTTGAAGCAATGGGGGTACTTTCTCTTATCGCGTTAACGTGTGAAAGTGAACTAACTAGGTCTGCCGGCGCGTAAAGCTTCTTTGACTGCTTTCTGATAGGGCGAGGAAGCCAATAGCTGAAACAGCGCTCGTGCCGCCCTATATCTCGCCTCGGCCCGACTGCGCTCTCGGCCTTCTACTAAGCTTTCGCCCGAGCTTGTCCGAATGAACCAGCCCCAACGTCGTCCCCTGCGTTGAACATCGATGTCAAAGGTTGGCAGATCACTGGTTCTATTCCGACAGAAGTTGCGGTCGTAGCTGTTCATGAAGACGGGCTCAAGCAGGGCGAAACTCGTGAACAGCGGACCGGCCCGCATTGCCCAAGAGGGCGGTCGCTACGAGCCCCTGTAGGACTGTGGCCAACTTCCATGATGGTCATTTTGCTCTCGCCTTGCCGAAGTGGGTCTCGCGGGGCTACCCAACCCCTTGATAAGGCGAATATCCTGAGGCAGCATGGCCCAATTGGGCTATGCCTTTAGAGGTGCTGCGGCACATTCGACGACGTCGGAATGGTGGATGGAACCCTTTGATCTGCAGCGACTTAGCCGCGTGTTGGCCGCCGCCGCGATCGATCCCTCTCTCTGGACAGAGGCATTGCAGACGGCGGCGGAATGCACCGGGTCGTATGGCGCGGTCCTGTTACCAGTTGTCGGAGCATTGCCTATCGTTGCTGCTACTCCTTCCATGGATCGCAGCGCAAATATTTACGTCAGTGACGGATGGCAAGGCCGCGACGAGCGCTACCGGGGGAAGGCCGCCTTCTTGGCCAATGGAGTGGCGACAGACGACGACTGCATGCCATTAGACGCACGCAAGCGTTCGCCTTTTTATCAAGAGTTCCTTCGGAACTGTAATCTTAGCGGTTGGGCAGGCGTCCGGATCGGCCGGGGAGATTTAGTTTGGAATTTGAGCCTACAAAGGACGCCAGACCAAGGTTCTTATTCCGCGAGAGAGTTGCGAGCTCTTTCCGAGCTGTCCAACAGTTTGGATTCGGTCGTTCAGACTTGCGCAGCGCTCGGCCTGGCGAAAGGGGAATCAGCACTAAGTGCCTTCGATTTCTCAAAGCGCGCGGCACTTCTGCTTGACCGGTCGGGCCACGTCGTTCGCGTCAATCCGGCGGCGGAGCGACTAATCGGACTTGATCTGCAGATTTCGGCAGGACGCATTCGCTGCCAAGATCCGAAATCAAATGAGCTCCTGCACAACGCGATCAGAGCTCTGTTCTGGAGCGTTGAAGCCTTCACTATCGCGCCCATAGTTCTGCAAAAGGTTTCAGGCGGCCGACTTGTCATCTACCCGATGCGGCTTACTGGTCTAACCGACTCTCCCCTTTCCCTCTTCCACGCAATACTAGTTATCTCCGACACCGACCTAACGCAGTCAGCAGGTATGATGACTCTGCGCGAGGCCTTTGAGCTGACGGCCGCAGAATCCCGGCTTGCATGGGCTCTTGCGAGCGGCAAGGATTTGGAAAGTTTTGCGGCAGAGCGAGGGCTTTCTAAGCAGACCCTGCGCAATCAATTGAAGTCTGTTTTTATGAAGACGGGGACAAACCGCCAGGCTCAGTTGGTGATGATGCTGTCGAACCTCGTTCCGGAGAAGTGATGACTCCAGCTTAGCGACGCCATCTATCACACTTAAGAACGATTGAACGATTGAACGATTGACGTCAATCTTCGAGCGCCATGGTGCCGCAGGCCGGCAACGCTCACTTCCGTCATTTGCGCGATTCCGGACTTATCCGAGACGATGCTAAGTGCGGCCACGCGCCCTGTAGTACTGCCCCGACGACGTCGGCAAAACCAGCCCCGAAACGGTACGGCAAAAGCGCAAATCTGACCGCCTGCAACCTGAAGTCACAAGGGCGCAATCGAGAATCCCCTTTACAACCGCCTAGCGCGCATCGTCCATGGCAACTATGCTAAATAAGTGTCCGCCTTTCATCTTCAGTCTTCAGCGAAGCATTCCATCTCTCATTTCCTGATGAAGTACCTCCGCGAAAGTAAAAATGGCCTCCACTATTAACAAGATCGCGCTCTTCATCGATGGAGCCAATCTCTACGCGACGGCGAAAACTCTGGGCTTCGACATCGATTACAAGCGCCTGCTGAAGGAGTTTCAGAGCCGCGGGACGCTGCTGAGGGCGTTCTACTACACCGCGATCATCGAGGATCAGGAGTACTCCTCGATCCGGCCGCTGATCGACTGGCTCGACTACAACGGCTACACCGTCGTCAC